>CANQHJ010000027.1 GCA_947623665.1 uncultured Bacilli bacterium | reverse complement strand
ATGACTTTCGTCATCCTATGTAAATAAATTCATTTATCAAATTTATTGTCTACCAACACTATTTGACAAAGAACCCATTATTAAGTAAGGTGATTTTTCAAATTATAAAGATACATACATATTAATTATCATAACCTTTTTTATTCTTTAACTTAATTATCAACTTATGTACATCACTAAGAGTATTCTCCGACAATTTATATATTTCATGAGACATTATCATACACACTATAGTAATTAAAATCATAATAAAATCAAATCTAGAAAATGAAAATAATTCGGGCAAGCATGTTATACCAAAAACAAAAGTTGCAAACATAGAAATAATCAAAAATGTTCTAAGTGGATTTAAAGGTTTACTTATTTTATAAAGTAATATAAATGAAGTATATCCAACTATAGCAACAGAAAGTGTTGAAGTTGCCTCAGTAGATAAATCACAAATACTACTAGCCAAAACTATTATACAAATATTTAAAACTATTGTAATTGCTGGTGGTATTGCTTTTGTCAAAACATTATCTAAAAACCTCCCTTTGACTAAAGAATTATTAGGTTCAAGTGCTAATATAAATGATGGAACACCAATAGTAACAACACTAGCAAGAGTAAGCTGAATTGGTATAAAAGGATAAGTCATATCCATAAAGATAAATATTACAGATAATATAGTTGCATATATAGTTTTTACCAAAAAAAGTGATGCACTCCTTTGAATATTATTAATTGTTCTCCTACCCTCACCAACAACTTTAGGCATAGATGAAAAATTAGAATCTAATAAAACAAGCTGACTAACATTTTTAGTTGCATCACTTCCAGATGCCATTGCAATAGAACAATCAGCCTCTTTTAAAGCCAAAACATCATTTACTCCATCACCTGTCATTGCAACAGTATGTCCTAAATTTTGAAGAGCAATTACAAAATTCTTCTTTTGTTCAGGAGTTACTCTTCCAAAAATATCATATTTTTCTACTGCATCATATATTTGTTTTTCACTTTTTAATAAAGTAGCATCACACTCTTTAGCATCCTCCTTAAATCCTGCACGTTTAGCAATATTCAAAACAGTCTTAGGATTATCTCCTGAAATTATCTTTAGCTCTACTCCTTGATTTCTAAAATATTTTAATGTATCAACTGCTTCTTCTCTAATCTTATCTTGAAGTAATATAAATCCTAAAACTTCTACCTTACTAAGTTTCTCATTTTTAGAAAAGCCTAAAACTATAACTCTATAGTCAGTTGTATATTCATCTATTTTCTTTTGATATTTTTTTAAAGTAGCCTTATTTAATATAAACTCTGCAGCACCTATAACATAAACTCCTTCTTCTGTTTTTATACCAGAATACTTTTTACTAGATGAAAAAGGTATTTTTTCTAATATTTTTACTTTCTCTTTTTCTTTATATTTTTCTCTTAAAGCATTAGAAGTAGGATTATCATCTTTCAAAGTATTACAAATAGTACCAATCCATTTAAGAGAATCTTCTTTTTCACTAACATATTCAACAACCTCCATATTACCTTCAGTAATAGTACCAGTCTTATCTAGACAAATAACATCTACTCTTGCCAAAGTTTCAATACAATATAAATCTTGTACTAAAACTTTACTACGAGAAAGTCTTACTACACTAACGGCTAAAACTGTACTAGTAAGAAGTACTAAACCTTCAGGAATCATACCAATAAGTGCTGCAACTGTATTAACAACAGCATTACTAATACTATTACCACTTATATATAATTGTCTCGAAAATAAAAGTATTGCAACAGGTATTATCAAAAATGAAATAGCACTTACTATCTTATTTAAACTTCTCATTATCTCAGATGATATAGGTTTAATATATTTAGTATCACTAGCAATCTTAGCAGTATAATTATCATATCCTATATGTTCCACTCTACATCTTACATTTCCACTTACAATAAAACTACCACTTAAAAGCATATCTCCTTTTTTCTTATAAATTGTATCACTCTCACCAGTAATAAAAGATTCATCTACTTCCACTACTCCATCAAGTATAATAGAATCAACTACAACTTGATTTCCAAGAGAAAATTCCACTACATCATCTAATACTATTTCATCATGATTAATATATACTTCATTTCCATCTCTTATAGCTTTTATCTTAGATTGTGAAACTACTTTTAATTTATCAAGTGTCTTTTTACTTCTAAGTTCTTGAATAATACTAATAAGTGTATTAGTAATTATAACTATCATAAAAGTCAAATTCTTAAACGAACCAACACAAATGACAGCAATTGCTAAAATAATATTAATAATATTAAAAAGAGTCATAATATTAGATATAACAATTTCTTTTACTGTTTTTGTATTATTATTAAGATCAAAATTAACTAGATTATCTTTATATCTATCTCTTACTTCTTTTAAAGAAAGTCCTTTATCACAACTTGGATTATATCTTTTTATTTTATCCATACATCTCATACCTTTCAATTTTATTATAACACGTTATAAAACATTTAAAGAGAAAAAAGAAAAAATTATTGTAAAATAAATAATTTTATTGTATAATTTTAAGTGTCAACTAATTGGACCGTTAGCTCAGTTGGTAGAGCAACTGACTCTTAATCAGTGGGTCTAGGGTTCGAATCCCTAACGGTCCACCATTAAAAATCAACAGATTAGTAACTACTAATCTGTTTTTATATAAAGTTTTGTGCAAATAATTTAGAAAAATATTTAAGTAATATAAAGAAAAGCATTTGATTTCATAAATCAAACGCTTCTTTTTTTATTGTAATTTCCCTTTTATTCCACCTTTAGCACCTTTGATACCAACATTTTGCATTCCTTCTAAAATATTACTATCAAAACTATGAGTCTTACTACTTCTCTTTCTAAAATCTTTAATTCCTATATTTATCATTTCATCAAGCAATTCATTATATTTTATTTCTTTAGGTTCCCATAAATAGAAAGCAAGACTTCCTGGAATAGAATTAATTTCATTTAAATAAACTTTATTAGATTTTTGATCTATCATAAAATCAAGTCTAGCACATCCACTACTTCCCAATGCTTTAAATGCTTTTATAGCAATATCTTCAATTTCACTTGCAGTCTTATCACTAAGTTTAGCAACTGTTCTAGTACAAGAAAGCATTCCTTTAGATGGTCTAGCCTTAACAGGAACTTTTCCTTTAACACCCATTTTACCTTTTTTACCACCTAAATACTTATCTTCATAAGTTAAGAAATCTTCCTCAGATAAAACTTCTTCTATAATACTAACTTTCTGTCTATCATAATTTCCTAAAACACTAATATTAACTTCTTTTAGATTGTCAACCATTTCTTCAACAATAATTTTATTATCATATTGAATAGCCTCACTAATAGCATCATCTATATCACTTTTAGTTTTAGCAACCTTAATACCTATACTACTTCCACAAGTAGCTGGCTTAACAATAACCGGAAATTTAAGTTTAGACACTTTTTTAACAACTGCTTCTGCATCTCTTTTGTAATCACTATCATAAAACCAAGTATAATTAACTATAGGAACATCACTACATCCCCAAATTTGTTTTTGATAAACCTTATCTTGCCCAACAGCTGCAGCATAAACATTTGGTCCAACATAAGGAATTCCAATTGTTTGTAAATAACCTTGTAAAACTCCATCTTCAACGTTAGTTCCATGACAAATTGGAAAAGCAACATCTATATCTGTAACTATACTTTTCATAAATCCCTTAGATTGTAAAACATAACTACCATTTTTTTCGTATAAAACAACATTCTTAGCATATTTTTTGATAAGTCCAAAATCTTTATAATTTTCAATATCTTTTAACATATCTCCAGTATACCATTCACGTGTTTTAGAAATATAAATAGGTATTACTTCATATTTCTCTTTATCCATAGCATTCATGGCTTGAACTGCAGTAATTATACTAACCTCATGCTCTACAGTCTCTCCACCAAAAATAACTCCTACTTTAATTCTCATTTTTTATCTCTCCTTTATTTTAATTATATACCATTTTTTTATTAACTTTCAAGAAAATTAGAAAGTATATTTAAAACTTGACCTAAATTTTCTAAATAAGCATAATGACTTCCAGGTAAAACTATCAAAGCTGCATCCATCATTTCTTGTTCTAAAAGTTCTCCATCACTAAGTTTAGCCTCACTATCTCTATCACCCCAAATTAGAAGTGTTGGACAATCAATTTTCCTTGCATAATCAACTAAGTCTTGATTAACAGTATTTACTAAAATATCTCTCATCATAGGACTAGCTGCTTTATAGTCTCTAGAACCAATATAATTTTTTGCAACATCTCCAATTTTTTTTAGAGCATCTATACTATATAATTTCTTTAAAACTCTAGTCTTTAAACTTTTATTACTATTATCAACTGTACAAGGTCCAGCAAAAACAACTAATTTTGAAACTGGATGATTATGTGAATACATAAGAGCAAGCCTTCCACCAAAAGAGTGTCCCATAACAATAGGATTAACTATTTTTAAATTTTTTATTACTTCTTCTAACATATCTGCATAATCTTCCAAAGTCCAAGCATAAGTTGGTTCACCACTTTCACCAAACCCTGGTAAATCAAGTATAGTAACACGATGTTTTTTAGATAAAGGATCTCCAATAGGCTTCATCATTTCAATATTTTGTCCCCATCCATGAAGAAGTACAACATCACTACCTTTACCATACTGCACATAGTTTATAGAAACATCTTTAATATTCATTTTCATGAGTATACACCTCATATCAATTATATCAAAACAAACTTTACATAAGCAATGAGTTTTACATTATTTTACTTATATTTTACATAGCAAAAAAAATAGAATTGACATTTTATATTCTATACATATTTTTACTAAACAAAAAAATCTATCCGTTTTAGATAGAATAATAATTACTTATTTAAAGCTGTAATTTCCTCAAGCATTTGTTTTTTTATTTTATCAATATCAGTAAAAAACAAATCAACACCATTATTTTTTAATTTTAATAAATATTTAAAATTTTTTAATATTTCATTTTTTAGTGATTCAACAACTTTAGCAGGTTTTCCATTATTAAGTAAATGTACATGATCTATATACTTTTCTAAAGTAGGAAAAGCGTTTTGTAATAAAATAACAGAGTCTTTACCTAAAATCTCTCTAATAAGTATGGTATCACAGCGACCATATTTTTTATTTTTTTGATCAATAATTTTTTTATATTTTTCAACTTTACTACTAAGTGGAATAAACCATAAAATATCTTTATCTTTAATAGTAAAATATGTAGGACGTTTTTTCCCACGTTCATGATTAGTCATTAATTTTTCATCATTAACTATATCAAAAAATTCATCTTTAATATGATAAATATATCCTGTTTTAACTTTCATAGAACCAACTCCCATTAATAGTATATCATATACAAAAAGAAAACTCTATCAATAAATAGAGCCTTCATAACATTTTCGTCCGGAATAATTTATTACTCGCGCCATCCGGGAGCGAGAAACATTGTCGTCCGGAATAATTTATTACTCGCACCATCCGGGAGCGAGAACATTTTCTAATGCACTAATAATATACTATAAATTTAGTTAATAGTCAATATCAAATCAATATTAAACCAATTTTTACAAGCATATTACATGCATTAATATTATACTCAAAAAAGATAATTTTAGTTATATTTTTATTTTTTCTTCAAAGAATAAACAATTGCTACTTCTTTAGGAGTTAATTTTCTATATTCTCCAGATTTTAATCCAACAAGATCAAAAATAAATTCTTTTTCTCTTTTTAATTTTAGAACATCACATCCAACAGACTCAAACATTCTCTTAACTTGATGATAACGACCTTCATGAATAGTTACTCTAACCATTGAAATATTAGTTTTTTTATCATATCTCATAACTTTAACATTTGCTTTTTTAGTCATTACTCCATCAATTAAAACACCACTTCTTAAACTATTTAATTTGTCTTTTACAATCATTCCTTTAACTTTTGCAACATAAACTTTTTCTACTTCATCACTAGGATGCATTAAAATATTTGCAAACTCTCCATCATTAGTTAAAAGTAAAACTCCTGTTGTATCGTAATCAAGTCTACCAACTGGATAAATTCTTCTATCATCATCAATTAAATCCACAACAGTACGTCTATTTTTCTCATCTTTACTACTAGTAATAACTCCTCTAGGTTTATTAAGCAAATAATATACTTTCTCTTCTTTTTTTAAAGGTATACCATCTACTTTTACTATATCTTTATCAGATACTTTAAAGCCTAACTCCTCTACTACTTTATCATTAACACTTACTCTTTTACTTTTTATTAACTCCTCAGCATGTCTTCTAGAACAAATACCACTTGCCGCAATAACTTTTTGAACTCTTTGCATACATAATCACCGTGCTAATTATATCAAAAATGTAAAACTTTTACAAATACGTGTTATAATGAACTTGAGGTGATAATATGAAATCAGATATTGAAATAGCACACAATACAAAATTAAAAAATATTACTGAGGTTGCTAAAACATTAAATATTAAAGAAGATGACTTAGAATTATATGGAAAATATAAAGCTAAAATTAATCCTAATTTTAAAAATGAAAAAGCAAAGCTTATTCTAGTAACTTCTATCAACCCTACTCCTTTTGGAGAAGGAAAAACAACTATGAGTATAGGAATAAATGATGCCCTATGTTCTCTAGGTTATAAAAGTATTGTAACACTAAGAGAACCATCTCTTGGTCCTGTATTTGGAATTAAAGGAGGTGCTGCTGGAGGAGGATATGCTCAGGTTGTTCCAATGGAAGATATAAACTTACACTTTACAGGAGACATTCATGCTATAACTGCTTGTAATAATTTATTATCCGCAGCAATCGATAATCATTTATTTCAAGGAAACGAGTTAAACATCGATAAAGATAGAATATCTTTTAAACGTTGTATGGATATTAATGATAGAGCTCTAAGAGAAGTAATTGTTGGAAAAGATAAAACTAAAAGAAAAGATGGTTTTAATATATCAGTTGCATCTGAAATTATGGCTATTTTATGTCTTTGTACAGATTTAATGGATTTAAAGAAAAGACTTGGTAATATTCTAATTGCTTATACTAAAGATGATAAACCAATTTTTGCAAAAGATTTAAAAATAGAAGGTGCTCTAACTCTTCTACTTAAAGATGCTATTAAACCAAACTTAGTACAAACTCTAGAAAATAATCCAGCAATCATCCACGGTGGTCCTTTTGCTAATATTGCTCATGGATGTAATTCAATAATTGCAACTAAAACTTCCCTTTCTCTTGCTGACTATACAGTCACAGAAGCAGGATTCGGCTCAGACTTAGGTGCTGAAAAATTCTTAGATATAAAATGTCGTATAGGAAATTTAAAACCAAATTGTATTGTAATAAATGCAACTATTAGAAGTCTAAAATATAATGGAGGATGTACAAAAGAAAATCTCCAAGAAGAAAACTTAGATTATCTAAAAAAAGGAATATGCAATTTAGAAGCTCATATAGAAAATATGAAAAAATATTCATCTAACATAATCATATGTCTTAATAATTTTATAAGTGATACTAAAGAAGAAATAGAATATGTTAAAAATTATGTAGAAAGCTTAAACTGTGAATTTGCTATTTCTAAAGCTCATACCCTAGGAGGAAAAGGTTCAATTGATTTAGCTAAAAAAATAATAAATATTTGTAAAAAAGAATCTGATTTTAAATTATTATATGATTTAAATTTACCTATCACAGAAAAAATAAAAATTATATCACAAGAAATATATCATGCTAAAGATGTAATATATAAAGATAATGTTTTAGAAGAAATAAAAAGACTTGAAGATTTAGGATATAAAAATTTACCTATTTGTATTGCTAAAACTCAATATTCTATATCTGATGATCCTACTAAACTAGGATTTCCTAAAAATCATAATGTAACAGTAAAAGAAGTAAGACTTTGTAGTGGTGCTGGATTCATAGTAGTATTAATGGGAGATATAATGACTATGCCAGGACTTTCAAAACATCCATCTTATATGAATATGGATATTGATAAAGATGGTATAATTACTGGACTATTTTAAAGAGACTAAAAATATTTAGCCTCTTTTTTTCATCATGATTTTTTTTCGTTTATAATACTCTTTAACAAAATCATCTTCTTCTTTTTTTTCACTTTTAGGTTTTATCTTATCAAGTAATTCTTCACTAACATCACTACCCTCAAAATCAATATCACTAAAGTCCAAATAATCAAGCTTATCAAGTAATTCTTTTCTAATCTGTCTATTATCATCAAACAAAAATTCATTTGTAACTCTAACTTTCTCAGTTATATTAACATTATCTCCATACATTTCTCTATAAATATCCTCTTTTTTCTTTACTTCATCTAACATATTATAAATTTCAATATAAGCTTTTTCTTTTTCTTTTAATTTTTTTTCTTCTAATAATTTTATCTCAAATAATTTACTTCTATCTTGTAATTTCTTTAACCAATTTAGCTCTTCTTCTGTAATATCTTCTTGATAACAATTAGAAAACTCATCTATAAATCTATTAACTACACTACTAGAAATTAAATATTTAAGAAATATATCATTCATAGAGTTAGTATTATCTCTATCAAGCAATTCATCATTATCCCATACTTCAATAGTTAATTTATCTCTATTCCAGTCATATCCATCAAAAACATAATTACCTAGTTTATATTGATCACTCATATAAACCCTTAAATCTTTTCCATTATCTAATTTTATACTACTATGCAAACTTAAAAAGTTTTTATATTTATTTTTTATATTATTTATAATCTCTATCTTTTTATCTTCATCTAAATTAATTGTCTCTTCAAAATCTTTAATAATTTTATTTTTATTACTATTAATTATAAATTCTAATGTTTCATCATAATCTCTAAAAGTAACATAAACTTCATTACTATCTAAATCAACAGTTAAATCTATTTCATTATCATCATATTCTACTCTATACACCAAAGCATCTTCCAATTCTAATATCTTATTAATATGATTATTTCTAAGTTCTTCATTACCTACACTTTCGTAATAATCATCTAAAGTAAATACTTCAATTGAATATAAATTTACTTTTTTATTATTATATTCAATATTATCAAATATTTGAAATAAATCTCTTCCTACAAAATCTAAATTATAAGCTATTTCATTTCTATATAAATATTGTATTTTCTCTATCTCTTTATAATATAAATCTAAAAAATTACTAACAGTAATTCTACCTTCATTATTTATAGAACTATTTTCCCACTCACTATTTCTATAATCATAATCTGAACTATAATCTGTTATAAAAATACTTTTTTGATTACTTTTATCATACTCTATTTCTTTTTTTATTAATTCTAAAAAGTTAAATTTTTCTATTAATTTATTATCTACTATCCTATAAAAATATTTATCTTTATAACTATGTTTAATATTATAATTTTTAAATACATTATCAACACGTATTCTCCTATTATTATTTCCAAACACTAAATCAAATCTATCATTAATAACATCTAAATTAAATAAATTATAATCATAACAAATATCTCTATTTTTATTATAATATTCATCCATACTACAATTCAAATTCCATAAAAAATTTATAGCAAATCTACTTTTTACTATACTAGAATAATAATTTTCAAAGAAATAAGAATCATAAGAAATACTATTAAACTTTTCAAAATACTTCTTATTTATCATATAAATAGCATCTAAATTATTAGAAATATCATCTAAACTTAAATTATAAACTTCCATAAGCCTTTCTTCATATTTAGATAATTTACTTTTTTTATCATTTAACATTTCTTTTAAAAACTTAATTTCTTTTTTTTCTTCATCTAATTTTTGTTCTAAATTATCTATTTTTCCATATAATCCATCAACTGTTCTATCAAAAGACCAAGGTAAATCTTCATATTTAATCTTTGATTTAAATTCCATAAAAGCAGCGGCATCTAACTGTTTTTTAAAATAATGTTTATTTCTTTTATAACTTTTCTTCTCTTTTTTTCTTATTTTTAACAATTTTTGATAATCTTCTATTAATGAATTAATATTATAAATATTATAAAGCATATCTACAATATCATTATTTAAATTATTACTAGTTATATAATCATCAATTTCCTTATCATATTCATCTTTTAATTCAAAAAAATAATCTCTAACATAATTAACTAAATTATCCATTGTAAATTTTTTTATATTTTTATCTTCTATATATTCATCAAAACTTTTCATAATAATACTCCTCAATCCTATTATTATAATCAAAAAAGAAAAGACTGTCTATAAAAAACAGTCAATTAAGCCTTTTTCTTTTATATTTATTAGGTAAAAGTCTAATAATTAAAAATACTATCTCTCCATAAATCAAATTAAGAATTAAAGAATGACTAATTTTATAAAAAAGTCTTTCTATACTCATTGGAACAATATTAAATATTGTAATTAAACCTGCAACACTAACTTCATATAAAGATATTATAAATATCAAATAAAAACATATTCTAACATAATCAATTCTTTCATTTTTATAAATATATTTACTAACATAAGCAATACCTAAAAATAAAAATCCATTTAAAAATAATAAATCTGTATAAAACAAATCATACAAAAGTCCACACACGAAAGCAGTTATATAGTATTTACTATCCAAATGATCAAAAAACTCTTCTACTAAAAATATTGAAACTAATGTAATAAGTGGTGTAAAAAAGGATAAATCTCCTTCCATATATGGTAGAAAATTAGACAAAATCCCATCAAGAAAGAAAGATATTGTAATTATTATATAAGGTATCATTTATCTTTCTCCTTTAACACAGTAACATAATGAACATCATTAAAATCTTGCTCTGTTTTTATATATAAAGTTTTACTAATATTATATTGATCATCTTCTATACGATTTACTGTTCCAATATAAATTCCTCTTGGGAAAAGTCCTCCCATACCACTTGTTACTACTGTATCATCTTTTTCTATTCCACTATCACGAGAAACACCATTTACCTTTAAAGTTTTACTTTTACTATCATACCCACCAAGTATTGCATAAGTATCTCCTTTTTCAGTTGTAATAGATACTGATACTTTATAATTAACATCATCTGATGTTATTAACTTAACTAAAGCAGAATATCTACTAACTTTACTAATCTTACCTAATAAGCCATCATGAGTAACTACAACTTGATCTTTTTTTAATCCATCTTTACTACCCTTATCTATACTAAGAGTTTGAAACCAATAATTTTTATTTCTAGAAAGAACAGTTGCATTAACTGTATCATATTCTGTCATAGTCTTTTTTAAATCAAGTACTTTCTTTAACTCTTCTATTTCTTTTTCTAAAGATGAATTTACATTCTTCTGGATTATATAACTTTGTGATTGATCAACATCCTTTTCATCATTAAGATAAGTAAAAGGAAACATAACTACTTTATAAGTAACAGTAGAAATATCTTTAAATAAAGATTCTACAAAAGTATACTCTCTCGATAACATAAAAGAGACAAAAAGCAATACTACAACTGCAATACCTAAAAAGAAGATAAATAATTTATTTTTTTGTCTTTTTCGTCTACTATACATATTATCCTCCTTTTTCGTAATTATTATAATATATTTCTTAACATCTTACAATCATAAAATATTCATATTTTCATAAAAACTATAATAACTATCTTCTCCTATTATTAAATGATCAACAATAGGTATTCCTTGAAGTCTACCAATCTCCATTATACTTCTTGTAAATTCAATATCTTCTTTACTAGGGCTTACATCTCCAGATGGATGATTATGTAGACAAACAATTGATGATGCACTAAGTAAATATGCCTCCTTAAATATTTCTCTTGGATGTACTACACTACGATTAATAGTTCCCATAAATAACAACTTCCTTTCTATTAATTCCTGTTTATTATTAAAATATAAACAATAAAAACACTCTTGCTTTTTAAAATCAAAAAACTCTTTAGAATATTCCCAAATACTCTTAGAATTATTAAGCACAACTTTTTCTTTTCTACAAGATTTAAACACTCTTCTTCCAAGTTCAATTGCTGCAACTAACTCAATTGCTTTTACTTCTCCTATTCCTTTAATACTTTTTAGTTTATTAACAGAAACATCTTTAAGCATAGAAATATCTTTAATATCCTTCATAATATCAATAGCTAAGTCTTTAACACTTTTATCTTTTGTACCAGTTTTAAGTATTATAGACAATAACTCTACATTAGATAAATTATTAACACCAACAGAAAGAAGTCTTTCTCTAGGTCTTTCATCAACTGGTAACTCTTTAATTTTATAATTCATAAATTTCCTCACCCAATTATATTATAAAGATTTTTTAAAATTTAAGTCTCATTTCCGAAAACTTCTTCATAATTAGATAAAATAACTTCTTCTACAGTTAAAATATCTTCTTCTTTAGATGATAAAATTATAGAATCAAACTGTTCTACATTATTAATAAAAGTATCATCATTTATATAAACATCTTTCTCATATATATCTATATCCATTTTGTTATAAATATCTTTAATTTTTTCTGCAATCTTTTCATTTGTAGTAATTCCCACATAAACATAATATTTATCATCATCATAAACAATTAATTTAGGATCTAACTTTTTAGTATTTTCTTCTAAAATTTTTTTATCAGTATAAACTCCTTCTCTTAAAAAAGTAAGTTTATATCCTTCATTAAATGCAAATAGTGAATCTTCAAATCTACTATGCAGAAAAATACCAGACAATGCCCCTAAAGTTACAGAAATTATTAAAGTAATCATTATTTTTTTCATCATTTTAATCACCATAATCAGTATAGATTACTTCATATAAGTATTTTGTCGAAAATTATTTAAATTAATAATTTTTTATATAAAGAATATATAATATATGATAAAATATATTTAGGAGGCAGTAATTATGAGTAAAAAAAGACAAGATTATCTAAGTTGGGATCAATTCTTTATGGGAGTTGCAAAACTTGCTGCAGCAAGAAGTAAAGATCCATCTACTCAAGTTGGTGCATGCATAGTAGATTCACAAAACAGAATTATATCAATTGGATACAATGGAACACCAAATGGTTTTAGTGATAATATCTTTCCATGGGATAGAGACGGAGAAGAACTAGAAACAAAATACCCATATGTATGTCATGCAGAACTAAATGCAATATTAAATTATAGAGGAAGCAGAAAAGATATTGAGGGTGCTACAATTTATGTTGACTTATTCCCTTGTAATGAATGTGCTAAAATGATTATCCAATCTGGAATTAAAAGAGTTGTTTTCTTATCTGATAAATATAAAGATTCAACTGGAGATATGGCATCTCGTAAAATGTTTGATACTTGTGGAGTTTCTTATCAAAAATTAGAAAAAAGTGAACAAAAAGATTATTTAGTTTCTCTAAAACCAGATATACAAGTAACAGAACAAGAATAAAGGAATTTATCATGGGAGATATATTTGATTATTTAAAATGGCGTGGAGACTTAAGTTTCTCTATTATCCCATTTAATGAAATTGATAATTTAATTTGTTCAAGAATTTCTTATTTTCCACTAGAACTAATTTTAAAGAAAAACGAAAAAATAACTCTTGGAAATCTTTATATGACTTTATTAAATCATAAAAAAGCACTAAAAAAAGAAGAAGATTTAGAGCTTTTAAGATTACTTTCTATAAGCAAACGATATAAATATTTAACTCTTGCTAACTTTGAATCAGATACTAATTTAAAAGAAGAAAAACAATTTGCTGCAGTTACAATAGAATTACCTGAGGATTATTTATATATTTCTTTTAGAGGAACAGACAATACTTTTATAGGTTGGAAAGAAGATTTTAACATGACTTTCTTAGATACAATTCCATCAAGAGAAAGTGCTGCAAAATACTTAAACAAGCTTCATGTTGATATAAAAACTAAACTTTATGTAGGTGGACATTCTAAAGGTGGAAATTTAGCTGTATATGCTTCTATGAAATCAAGCATAAATATAAAAAGAAAAATAATAACTATATTTAACAATGATGGTCCTGGATTTTTAGAAGATGTTATTGAAAGTCCAGAATATAAATTAATAGAAAATAAAATAAAAACATTTATTCCTCAAAGTTCTGTTGTAGGAAGACTTCTTAACTCAAATAATGTTTTTCAAGTAATTAAAAGTGATGAAATATTCTTACTTCAACATGATTTATTTTCTTGGAAACTAGAATGTGATCATTTTGAATATTTAGATAATGTAAACGAAAATAGTGATTTCGTAAAAGAAGTAATGAATGAATGGCTAGCTCAAATGACTATAGAAGAAAGAGAAAACTTTGCAGACATTTTATATAAAATTCTAACTTCTACTAAGAAAACAACATTTAAAGAACTTTCTAAAAATAAATTTACTGCAATCAAAGACATGTTATCATCTTATAAAAACTTAAGTGAAAAAGATAAAAAAATGACTATTAAAATATTAGAATATCTATTCAAATCTATAAAAGATAGTACAATGAAAAAGAGCCTAACTCAAAATTAAGCTCTTTTATTTTGTATAAATTTTATCTTTTTGTATAGGAGTTCCAAAGTCTTCATATAAAAATTCTTCTTTTTCTGTATCATAATTAGTAGATTTACATAACACAGATTCTTTATTTTTATAAACAACTAAAACTCCATAAGTAGTTCCTCTAAACTTACTTGTAGTCTCAATATCTAAAACTTCATATCCAACAGGACATTCATACTGATATTTTGTTCCTTCAAAAGGACTATAATAATATTCTTTAGAAATAATATGTTCTCCAACATCAAATACCTTTTCTTTAATTTCACTATCAACTTGTTTTTCCTCATATTCTTGTTCAACTACAACTTCATCTTGTGTATCAACTACGTCTTTTTTATCAGAACAACCTCCTAAAATAGGTAAAAACATCATTCCAGTAAGTGCTAAAGCACAAACTTTAAATTTAACATTTTTCTTTATATCATAACTTTTATCTTCATCAAGTTTTTCAAAAACTTTTAAATTTTTTATTTTCAACATAAACCTCCAAATAAATTTTATTTTTTATAAACTTTAACCTCTTCTTTACTTTGTAAATAATCTTTTAAAGAATTAATTTCATATTCAAATTCATATCTTGTAAAAACAGTACTATTAATATCATCATTACCAATAGAATGAATAACAGGTCTATCACATTTAAGTAAAGCCATTCTATACAAAGGATTTTGAACAGCACTAATATAAAGTTCATCAACTAATAAATTATATTCCTCACTATTTCTATCAATGCACTTACCATCAAAATAAACCTCTCCAGTTTTCATCCAATCATAATTAGTAACATTACGAAGATTCACAGCATCCATTCCAAAATAAGAAAATACACACTCTTGAATATCTTTATCAGGAAACTTAATTCCTTGAAAGAACCCTTCAATACTAGAAAACTTTTTACCTCTAAAAGTAAACTCATAAGGATATAAATTAGATAAATTAGAAGAAAGACCTTTTAATTTATATCCAACATTAATCCAAGCCTCACTCTCACTAATTTTCTCTGATTCATTATAAACAAGGAATCCATCACAATAAACTCCATCTTCTCTTTGTTCAAATATCTTTTGAACAAAATCATAATTATTCTTAAACTCTAAATATTCTTTTAATTCTTTCTCGATATTACTCATAAATTAATCCTCATCACGTTTTAACTCTATATTTGTAATGGAATAATCTTCCTTACCTAAATCCATCTTAAGATTGTTTATAAATAAAGTTGCCTTAAAGTCTTTAATAGCATCATCAATTGCACTCTTAACATCTTCACTAACATTAATATCTAAAAGATTAACTTCAGTTTTTAAAGATACATTATTATTAGTCTTCTCTCCTCTAACTTCACTAATAATATTAATAATAATATCTCCTACTTTAGCCTCTTTAGAATAATCACAATCTAACTGTTTAATTTCAGTTAAGTGAATAGATTTCTCATTATGATATAATTCTTGGAATATCTCTTCTGTAATAAATGGGAAGAATACACTAAAGTCTTGTAATAATTTATAAAGAATTGTATAAACAGTCTTTTGTCCAGAATATCTTGCCTCATCACCAAACTCTTCAGGTCTATAAAGTCTATGTTTAACTATTTCAATATAATTATCACAGAAATTCCAGAAGAATTTTTCTAATGTATTTAAAGCAAGTCCTATTTCATATTCATCTAAATACTTAATATATCCCTCTTCCATTTCTCTAAACTTACCTAAAATCCATCTATCTATATATTCATAATCAGAAAAATCTTTATCCTCATAATCAGAAAGATGCATATCTATAAATTTAGAAACATTCCAAATTTTATTAATTAACTTCTTACCACGTCTTAGTGTCTCTTCACTAAAAGCAATATCAGTACCAAGTCTTCCACTTCCTGCCCAATATCTTACAACATCAGCAGAATATTCATTTAAAACATTTATAGGTTCAACTTTACTATTACTCTTAGATTTACTAACCTTTTCTCCTTTACCAGCCATAACAAATCCAGAAATCATAACATTATCCCATGGCTTTTCACCAAAATGATAAAAACTCTTAACAATAGTATAAAAATCCCATGTTCTAATAATATCTGATGCATTAGCTCTTAGGCTCATTGGTCTTAAAATATCTTCAAAATTATCCTTTTCTTTATATTTCATATTAATAAGTGGAGTTGTTGAAGATGTTTGCCAAGTATCCATAATATCTTTCTCTGGTATAAATTCACTACAACCACATTTTGGACATTTATCAACTTTAGGTTTTGAAGTAAGAGGATTAATAGGTAAATCTTCTTCGTCTGCTAAAATAACTTCTCCACAATCTTTACAATACCAAACAGGAAAAGGTACTCCAAAATATCTTTGACGAGAAATACACCAATCCCATGCTACATTATTTACCCATTCTTCATATCTAGCATGCATATATTGAGGATTCCATTTAATCTCTCTACCTATTTTTAAGAAATCTTCTTTATGATTCATTATATCAATAAACCATTGATTCATAACTGCATACTCTACTTCATGTCCACATCTTTCATGAGTTTGAACCTCATGTTCTAACTCTTCTATCTTAACTACATATCCACCATCTTGTAAATCTTCTATTATTTTTTTTCTTGCTTGTTTTATTTTTAAACCACCATAAACTGGAACTGAATCAACAATTCTACCATCATCTGTAAGAATATGTTTAAGTGGTAAATTATACTTTTTCCACCATTCAATATCTGTCTGATCTCCAAAAGTACAGCACATAACAACACCAGTACCTTTATCAATTGCAACTTTATCATCAGCCATAATAGGAACATCTACATCTATAACTGGTATATGAGCAGTCTTTCCAATTAAATGTTTTCTATCTTTATCTTCTGGATTTACAAAAACACATACAATTGCAGGTAAAAGTTCAGGTCTTGTTGTTGCAATTGTAAATTCTTCTCCATCCTCTACAGTTTTAAAATTAATATAATTAAATGTAGTCTTAACTGTCTTAGTTTCAAGTTCTGCTTGAGCAATAGAAGTTAAACATTCATTACACCATAAAGCAGGACTTTCCTTATGATAACAATCTCCCTTTTTAACTAAATCCAAAAATGATCTTTGACTAATTTTAATAGTTGAAGGACTAACAGTCTTATAAGCATTACTCCAATCACAACTAACACCTAGTCTACTAAATAACTCTTTAAACTCAGCCTCATACTTATCAGTTGTCTTATAACATAAATCAGAAAACTTCTCTCTTCCTATATCTGCAGCCTTCTTACCTTGTTCTTTTTCAACAAGTCTTTCACTAGGAAGTCCATTATCATCAAATCCAAATGGATAAAAAACATTATATCCTCTAATTCTTTTGTATCTTGCTACCATCTCTGCTTGTGAATAAGAAAATATATGACCTATATGAATCTTACCATTAACAGTTGGAGGTGGTGTATCTATTGAATATATCTTTCTATTATCTCTTTTAAATTCATAAATATTATTATCTTTCCAATAATTAAGCCACTTCTCTTCTTTTTCTCTTGCTATATATTTTTTATCTAACATATTATTCACCTACTCTTCTTTCCATACTATCTAAACATATACTTTTAAGTTTCTCAAAATCATCTCTTGCACTCTCTTCAATATTAATAGAATCAACAAATACTAAGAAATTACCAGACTCTTTAAGTATCTGCAAACTCTCTTTAAAATTAAAATCAAATAAGAAAGCAAATACTAATAAAACAGAATCACTTTTAGTCTTAACTTCTTTATAACTTATAGATTTATTAGTTATAAAACTCTCTAACACTTTAGGAGAAATCTCATCATAACCAAATCTATAATCATATGTCTTTATACATTGTAAAAATATATCTACTTTATCCATATCTCTAATCATTTTAGCAAAAAGCAAATTAGAAACATTATCATCACTTTTAATTTCTAGTTTATTATGATACCTAATAGCATGTTCAATTAATTTATCATATGCTCTCTCATCAAGAAAATCTCTAATATGACCTTCTTTAAATAAATAATTACAACTCTCATCTGCATGATCTACATTTTTATCAGAAAATGAATGAAACTTTTTTATTTGTTCAAATCTCCCTATATCATGTAAAAGTCCAATAATCTTTGCAAGTATCACTTCTTCTTCTAAAAGTGAAAGTTTTAAAGAAACCTCTTCCATCAAATCTGCCACTTTATAACTATGCTCTTTTTTTCTTTTAATCATATCATCTTCTAAATCAAATTTAGAAACATAATCATCAAATGCTCTTTTACATTTTTCATAATCAGAAATAGTTAACATATTATCCTCCCAAAAATAAAACGCAGCTTTTCATCTAAGGACGAAAAACCGCGGTACCACCTTAATTTACAAATAATTTGTAATCTCTTTGATTTAACGCATCACCTACGTTATTTCTTACTAAACTCAGAAATAAAACTCCATCGCTACCTTCTATAATGTTTAATGTATAGTTACACCACATCTATACTCTCTTTAAATAAACCATTATATACTCCTCGACTTCATTGCTTTTAAACAACGTATCTAATATAACATATTTTTATAAAATTTCCAATATTTTTTATTATTTTTACATAAAATAAAATCCAAAAATACATCCACATACCGCACCCATTAAATGACCAAAATGAGAAACTCCATCTTTCTTTAAAAGTCCATCTCTTATTTCATTAACAACATATAAAAGACAAATTAATACGAGTGTAAGTGGAATCTTACCTGCTTGGAAATTCACAAAAGAACTTAATACTATCAACATAAACACAATACCACTAGCACCAAGTATTCTATCTCTTTTACTAATTAATAAATTAAAGAAACTACTAACAAAAGCAGTAATTAAAATCATAGCTAAAAGATTAACACTACCATATTTCTCTTCTATCATCGGACCAATTAAAAGAATATATAAAAAATTATTAATAAAATGATTCCAATCTTTATGTCCTAAAATATAAGTAAACATTCTAATATAAGTAAATATATTAAAAGGAGAACTTCTATAACATGAAAATAATTTTTTATTAAGACTATCATGACTTATATAATTAACAACAAGTACTAAAAGAGAAATAAAAAAATATGATAAAATAACTACTGAGTTATATTGAAAATATTTTATATATTCCATTTTACCACATCCTATACCATTAACATTATACTATAAATTATATAAAATTCACAAAAATTATTGAAATAAAATATAGTATTTGATAAAATCAATTTATGCGGATGTGGTTTAATGGTTAGAATACGGCCTTGCCAAGGCTGTGATGGGGATTCGATTTCCCTCGTCCGCTCCAGTGACGTTTCTGTTCGAACTTTTATAGTTTGAACTTAACATATATAATCAATCCGTTCGGGTTGATTT
>CANQHJ010000026.1 GCA_947623665.1 uncultured Bacilli bacterium | reverse complement strand
GTTTCATTATATACAAATGATACTGCACCTGTTGTTATTTCATTTTCTTTTGTTCCTTTCTTTGTATATTGGAATGCCGCATATGTTACTCCTACTATTGTTATTAATAATAGTAATAATCCTATTAACACTTCTACTCTTCTACTTTTATTTCTCTTCATAATACTCATCCTACCTTCATAATTAATTTTAAAGGTAAAGTTTTGTTTTGACTATGAAGTAGTACTTCCTTTTTGAAAAAATAAAAAATAGAAGTTTTTCTTCTATTTAGGATATTTACTTATTAATGGAAAGTCTATTCTTTCTTTATTTACATATTTTAATAATTCTTCCATTATTTTATCTATTACATAATCTTCTTTTTTTGATAATAAATATTTTTTATAAGTTTTTTTTAAATCTATAAATACTTTATTGAATAGTTTTTCATTTTTTTGAATTATAAGTAATATATTGTATAATCTTTTAAATTTTATTATTTCATTTATTTCTTCTGTAATTGGCGATTCTAGTTCTGCAATTAGTTTTGCTTGAGGTATACTTATTTCTTTATAATAAGAATTTATTTCTTTTGCTACTTGTTTTACTCTTTCTTCTTCTGTTAAATGTCCATTGTATTCATAATTCATTTTTACACCTCTTATATTTTAAAAGAAGCATAACTATTATGCTTCTAATTTATCAATAATTTCTTTTAATACTTTTACTGTTTTTACTTTGAATTCATTAGTTGCTTTTTCTAAACTTTCATTTCCTGCTTCTTTTGCCATGTTTAATATTTCATCACATCTTATTTTTATTTCATTTGCTTTATCTTTTGCTTTTTTTAATATTTTTTCTTTGTTTAAATCTTTTAATTCTTTCTCTATTTCTTTTTTGGCATCCTTTATAAAATCTTCGATATCTTCTTTATCGATTTCTTTCATTTTTGTTGTCATTTTATTGTATTCTTTTTTTAAATCCTCTCTTGTTTCACTTCCTTTTTTTGGTGCAAATAACACTCCTAAACCTATACCTAGTGCAACTCCTGCAACTAGTGATGTTAAATTTCTTTCTCTTGACATTTTCTCTCAACCCTTTCTTCTAAATATTTTATTTGTAAAGTTATTTATATAATTTGGTATATTTAATATAAATAAACTTACTTTGTCTATTCCTTCAAAAATATAATTAAATGAGTTTAACTTTTGTTGTAAATCTACAATTAAATTATTTGCATTTTCTATAAAAATTATACATCTTAAAGATAAAACTATCAATATTATCATTAATATAATTTCTAATGTATAAATAGCTACATTAAATATTGTCATTTTATCACTTCCCTTTTATTTTCTTTGTCTAGATTCTTTTAATTTTGTTATTCTTTTTCTTATTTTTTTAATTTCTTTTATTCTTTTTATTTGTTTCATATATAAAATACTTGTAGCAAATAATGTTATTGCACCAATTAATATTATTATACCCCCTAATAAATAATTGTATTTTTCTATTTTAATTTTATATTTAGGTACAATTGCCTTTGATGACTTTGAATAATTTTTAATTATTTTTATTTTTTTATTTTGATTAGTAAGTGGTATTTTTAATTTTATAAATTCAGAAAATTCTTCGTGTTTACTTTCTCCTGTAATATTCATATTAACTATTAATGTTGAATTTACTAGTTCTCCACTTTCATTTTTTATATCTTCATTATCTTTTAAGTATTTCTCATAGTCCAATGTTACATTTTCTATTATTTCTTCTTTATTTACCTCTTCTAACTTTATTTCTTTTTTTGGAACTAAGTTATATTTTTTTGTTTTTATTATTTGTCCATTTGCTTTTGCATTTAGTTCTGCATTTATTTTATATTTATATTTTATATTTTGTTTGTTTTTAGTTTTTATATTTATTAAAAATTTAGCTTCTATTTTTGAAATTGTAGCTGCAATTATATCTTCTTTTTCTTCTTTTGTTTTGTTTTCTTTTGTCTCTACTTTATAATTTATTTCTTTTGTTAATGTTAATTCTTTTATATTTTTATCGGGACCGAATGAAAAACTTTTAAAAATTATAATTGTTCCCACCATAAAAATAAATATAGAGAAAACACTTAGTATAATAAATATAAAATAACCTTTTATTTTTTTCATTGGTATCACCCACATATATGGATATTATAACACTGAAAAGAAATTCAATAAATATTTTATTATATTAATTGAAATATTTTTGTCAATTTGTGTATTTTAATTAATAAACATTGCATCTCCAAATGAGAAGAATCTATATTTTTTATCTACTGCTTCTTTATATGCTTTTAATATAAATTCACGTCCTGCAAGTGATGATACTAACATTATTAGAGTTGATTTTGGTAAATGGAAATTAGTAATTAGTCCATCTATGGCTTTAAACTCATATCCTGGATAGATAAAGATATTAGTCCATCCACTTGTTTCTATAAATTTATCATTTTGAGATTTTACTGTTTCTAGTACTCTAGTAGAAGTTGTACCAACTGATATTATTCTTCTATTTTCTTGTTTTGCTTTATTTAAAATGTCAGCTGTTTCTTTTGTCATTATATAAAACTCTTCGTGCATTTTATGATCTAAGATGTTATCTGTTTCTACTGGACGAAATGTTCCGAGTCCAACATGAAGTGTTACATAAGTAATTATTATTCCTTTGTTTTTTATTTTTTCCATTAATTCTTTTGTGAAATGAAGTCCTGCGGTTGGTGCAGCGGCTGATCCTAATTCTTTTGCATACACTGTTTGATAACGATTTTGGTCTTTTAGTGTTTCATGGATATATGGAGGAAGTGGCATAGTTCCTAATTTTTCTAATACTTCATAAAGTATTCCATCATATATAAGTTCAAAATGTCTTATTCCTTCATCTTCTACTTTAATACATTTTGCTTTTAACATTCCATTTCCAAAAGATACAATAGTTCCTTCCTTTATTCTTCTTGCTGGTTTAGTTAAACATTCCCAAGTATCATTTTCTATATTTTTTAAAAGTAATATTTCTATTACTGCTTTTGTTTCTTCTTTTTCTCCGATAAGTCTTGCAGGTAATACTTTAGTATCGTTTAATACTAAAACATCTCCTTTATTTAAATAATCTATTATGTCATAGAAATGTTTATGTTCTATTTCTTGTGTTTTTTTATTTAATACCATAAGACGTGAAGTATCTCTTTTTTTCTTTGGTGTTTGAGCAATTAATTCTTCTGGTAAATTGTAATCAAAGTCTTCTATATTCATTTTTTTACTCCTTTATGCCATTTCTTCTAGTCCTAAAGCCTCATATCCTTTTTTTGTTACTACACGACCACGGGAAGTTCTTTTTAAAAGTCCATTTTGTAGTAAGAATGGTTCGTATACATCTTCTATTGTTGATACTTCTTCTCCTATTGTTGAGGCAATTGCTTCTACTCCAACAGGTCCACCATTAAATTTAAAGATTATTGATTTTAATAATTGATGATCCACCTCATCTAATCCTAAGTTATCAACTTTAAGTCTATCAAGGGCTTTTTCTGTTATTTTTTTATCTATTACACCTAGTCCTTCTACTAAGGCAAAATCTCTTACTCTTTTGAAAAGACGATTAGCAATTCTTGGTGTTCCACGTGAACGACTAGCAAGTACTTTGGCAGCATCATCTTCTATAGTTACTCCTAATACACGAGATGTTCTTTTTACTATTTGTGTTAATTCGTCTTCTGTATAGTATTGTAGTTTAGCAATTATTCCAAAACGATCTCTTAAAGGAGATGTAAGATCCCCTGCTCTGGTGGTTGCTCCTACTAAGGTAAACGGTGGTAGGTCTATTCTTATATTTCGACTATTACCATCGTTTCCAATTATTATATCAAGTGAAAAATCTTCCATAGCAGGATAAAGTATTTCTTCTATATATTTAGGTATTCTATGTATTTCATCTATAAATAAAACATCACCTGGTTCTAGTGTTGAAAGTATTGCAGCTAAGTCTCCTGGTTTTTCTATACTTGGACCAGTTGCAGTTTTAATATCACTTCCAAGTTCATTAGCAATAATATGAGCAAGGGTTGTTTTTCCAAGTCCTGGAGGACCATATAATAGAACATGATCTAGAGATTCATCTCTTATTTTAGCAGACTCAATAAATACTTTTATATTTTCTTTTACATCTTTTTGTCCAATATATTCTTCTATGGAATCTGGTCTTATTGATTGTTCTGTATCATTATCTTCTTCTATTTTTTCTTCTGTAATAATTCTATCATCCATAAGTTATCCTCCTATTTTAGTAAAAGTTTTAAAGCATCTTTTATTTGTTCTTCTATTGATTTACTTACATCTACTTTCTTAACTATACCTTTAATATCTTTTTCTTTATATCCAAGTCCTTTTAGAACTTCTTTTAATTCATCTAAACTTTCGTCGTCTACTACAACATTATTTGATACACTTCCAAGTTTCCCTTTTAAATCAAGAATCATTTGTCTTGCTAGTTTATCTCCTATTTTAGGGAATTTTTTTAAATACAATATATTTTCTCTTTCAATTGCATCAATTATTCCATCTATTGATCCAGTTGCAATAATTGGAAGGGCCATTCTACATCCAAGTCCTTTTACATTAATTAGTTTTAAAAATAATTCTCTTTCTTCTTGTGTTTCAAAACCAAAAAGAGAGTTTTCTGTTTCTGTTATTAATTGATGTAGATATACTTTGTACTTTTTATTTTCTTGAAATTTATAAGGATTTGGTGTATAAATTAAAAATCCTATTCCATTATTATCTAAGGCAATACTATTACTATAAATGTGCGTTACTTCTCCAGTAATATAATCATACATAATTATCACTTCCTAAATTTATTATAAACTAAATATCATTTAAAAGCAACTTATTTTTCAAACAAAAGTACGTAAAAAATAAAGATATGAAAATCTTTATTTTAATAAAATGGTCTATCTATTTTTATTAAGAAATAGTATTTAGTTTTATCTTTAAAACTCTTATTTAATATTTCTTGTAAATCTTCTTTGGTGTAGTTTTTATCATAAGGTATTACTACATCAAAAATTACTTTAGTGTGATCTTTGGCAGTTACTACTCTAAAGTCATGAAGTGTTAGGGTTTTATCAAATTCGTTTAAAATATTTTTTACTTCTTTTTTTAGATTATTAGCTAATTTATCATTTGAATTAACTGGGTCTGTATGGATAGTTAAATATATATTATATTTTTCAAAAAACTCTATTTCTATATTATCCATAATAGTATTTGCTTCTATTAAAGTCATTTTATCATCTACTTCAGCATGTACTGTTACAAAGGTTGTAGTCTCACCATAATTATGAATTACTAAATCATGTATTCCTTTTATATCTTTATATTTAAGTAGTTTTTTAGTAATATGCTCTACTTGTTCTTTAGTTGCTTTTTGTCCAAGTAGAGGATCTATCATTTCTCTTATTAGGCTTATACTAGAATAAATTATAAATAGTGATACTAAAAGACCCATTATTCCATCTATATTAATATTAAATATACTCATTACTATCATGGAAATTAAGACTGTAGTTGTGGCAATGGCATCATTTCTAGAATCATAGGCACTTGCTTTTATAGTTTGGCTTTTAGAAGCATGTGCTAGATCTAGATAAATATACATTTGAAAAAGTTTTATTAAAATAGCAATTATTAATACTATATAAGTTATAATGCTTATATGAAGTGCTTGTGGTGTGATGATTTTATCTACTGATTCTTTTAAGAAAAATAGTCCCATTAAAAATATGAAATAAGCAATTAGAGTACCTGTTAGATATTCATATCTTGCGTGTCCAAAGGGATGATCTTTATCTGCTTTTCTTTTGGCAAGATGAAAACCAATTAGAGTAATTACTGAAGAAAGAGAATCTGATAAGTTATTAAAACCATCTGCCATAATAGTAACACTACTTGCAGTTAGTCCAATAATTATTTTTATAATGCATAAGAAAAGATTAGTAATGATTCCAAAAACTCCAGCAAGAGTTCCATATTTACTTCTTACTTTTCTATCATTTATATTTTTATAATCTTTAATAAATATTTTTTGTAACATAATACTATTTTACCTCTTTTAACTTTTCTATTTCTTTTTTTACTGGTCCGAAAGTTTTTCTATGTTCTTTTAAGACTCCATATTCACTTAATGCTTCTAGGTGTTTTTTTGTTGGATATCCTTTATTGTTTTTGAAGTCATACATAGGATATTTCTCATCTAATTCATACATCATTTTATCTCTTGTAACTTTAGCAATTACACTAGCAGCACTTATTGTTATACTTTTTAAATCTCCTTTTATAATAGAAGTTGTAGGTATGTCTATTTCAAGTGGCATAGCATCTATTAATATATGTTCTGGTTTAGGATTTAGTTGATTTATTGCTTCTTTCATAGCAAGTTTTGTTGCCTCATAAATGTTTACTTCATCAATTTTTTCTTCATCTATTATACCTATTCCAATAGATATTGCTTGTTTTTTTATTTCTTCAAAGAAATAATTTCTTTTCTTCTCACTTAATTTCTTAGAGTCTGTAAGACCATCTAAAGAGTAGTTATCTTTTAAAATAACAGCGGCAGCAACTACTGGTCCGACTAAAGGGCCACGTCCTACTTCATCTACTCCAGCAATTAATTTTATACCTTTGTTTTTTAACTCTTTTTCATATTTTTCGTTATCCATTATATCACCAATATTATTATATATTAAAAGTCTCAAAAATCATAATATTTTGAGACTTTTTTCTACTATTTTGTAATATTGATTTTTAATGTTTTTATTTTTTCTTGGTTATTATGTTTATTTTTTAAAACTCTATCTGTTAAATATAAAATTTCTAAGCAAGTTTGAATATTACCTTGTTCTAATTTATCTTTATAAATATCTCTTATATCTTTAGGTATATATTTTTTTATAGCCTCTTCTTCTATTGGTGTAGAATTTTGCAAACATTCTTCTTTTAACTGTTCTTCTGTCATATCTAAATTAAGAATAATTCTTTTATCACAATTATTTTTACTAATTCCAATCATGCTAATCATTTTTTCATCTTTTACTTTTAAAACTTTAATATTATCTAATTTTAAATGTTCTTTTTTATCAATATATTTTGTCATTGCAGTAGTTTGTGTTTTGTTATTTTTATTTCTTTTGTGTTTTGTTATTTTAGGTGTATTTAATTCATCAACAAGATTACATAACATTCTGAAACATAACTTATAATATTTTTCTGTTAAATACTTATCATATGTATTTTTATAACTGTCTTGCAAATACAAATTATTATTCATAATTTCTATAACATTTATTTCTTCGATAGGAATATTTTCTTCTATACATTTTTTTCTAAGATTATTTTCTAATATATCTTTTTTTATTACAACTCTTTCATTACGAGTTTTTTCAGTACGTCCCATTATGCTGAACATATACTCTTCTCCTACTTTTAATAATTTAATATTTTTTAAATCAAAGCGTTCTTTATTAGGAATAATAATTTCTTTTTTTGTTTCTAATGAATTATTAAGTTTATATATCATTTCTAAACATGATTGAATATTTCCTTGTTTTAGATTTTTATTATAATTAGCTATTGTTTCTTTAGGAAGAATTGTTTTTAATCCTATTATTAAATAAGGTATATCTTTTTTTGTACACATTTCTTTTAACTGTTCTTCTGTTTGTTTTATATTAGAATTAGAGTTAAGTATGATTCTTTCTTTATAGTTATATTTACTTATTCCTAGCATACTAATTTTATATTCATTATCTACTTTTAATAATTTTATATTTTCTAATTGTAAATTTTTTATTTTTTGCTTTTTATCAATATTACTAGTATTTACATTTTTCATCAATAATCATTCCTTTCTTTTATAAAAGTTTTATTCTAGATTATTTATTTACAGTGATTAATCTAAAATCACTATAAAAATCATCTTCCAAATTAACCACTTCCTTTCTTGTGTTTTTTGATGACTTCAACTGGATTTGAACCAGTAAATAGATTTTTTTCTTTGTTTTACCGATTAAACTATGAAGTCATATTATATTAGAAAACAAAAAGTATCCATCCATAAAGGACGAATACTTAAATCCGTGGTACCACCTTTGTTCTAGTAACTAGCACTCATTAGATTAACGCTTCTTTCACGATTTGACTCCATTATTGAAATTCGTTAAATTGCCTTTCTTTGGTAGCTTTCAGTCGATGACTACCGTTTCCTGTAAGAGTCTCAAATTAACTACTTAGATAATTTCTTCATCAATTGATGTTGATTATACCAGAACTTTTTATACTTGTCAATTTTTATATGTGAAATAGAAATCTAATATTCTTACTTGGTCGTCTTCTTTTACTCCTAATTCTTTTAATTTATCATCTACACCAAGTCTTCTTAATTTCTTTAAGAATCTATTCATTCCTTCTTCAGATTCTATTTTTGTCATTTTAAATAATTTTTCTATTTTTTCTCCTTTAATATGCCAAGTAGAATCATCTTCTTTTTCTATTTCAAATGGTTTTTCACTTTCGAATTTATATAAAACATGACTTTCAAAAGCATCGTCTTGATAAAGTGTTGTATCAGGTAGTTCTTCTAATAATTCACCTAGACGATTTATTACTTTATCTAGTCCTTTATTTAACGCTGCGCTTATTTCATATATTTCTACATCTTTTACTTTGTTTTTAAATTCTGAAAGTAAAACTTGTGATCCTTCTATATCCATTTTATTGGCTATAATTATTTGAGGTTTTTTTAATAGTTTTTCACTGTATTCTTCTAATTCTTTATTTATTGTAAGATAATCTTCATAAGGGTCTCTTCCTTCACTTCCTGACATATCTATGACATGCGCAATGATTTTAGTTCTTTCTATATGTTTTAAGAATCTATCTCCTAATCCTTCTCCTGTTGAGGCTCCTTTGATTAGTCCTGGAAGATCAGCAATTACAAAACTTCTATTGTTTTTACTTTTTGCAACTCCTAAATTTGGATAAAGTGTTGTGAAATGGTAAGCAGCAATTTTTG
Organism: uncultured Bacilli bacterium; assembly: GCA_947623665.1. Lineage (GTDB taxonomy): Bacteria > Bacillota_I > Bacilli_A > RF39 > UBA660 > CANRDQ01. The sequence goes on along the minus strand of CANQHJ010000026.1, from coordinate 11,176 downwards.
GACGTGAATGGGATACACATGAGATAAAAGTTGATTTACCTACACTTGGAAGTCCTACTAAACCAACGTCTGCAAGCATTTTTAGTTCTACTTTTAATTCTCTTTCTTCTCCTGGTTCTCCTTTTTCTGAGAAATCGGGTGCTGTATTTGTTTGGGTTTTAAAAGCAGTATTACCTCGTCCTCCTCTTCCACCTTTTGCAACTACACAACTACTATCTTTCTCAGTTAAATCAGCAATAATAAGTCCAGTATCTAAATCTGTTACTACTGTTCCTCTTGGAACTTTTACAATAACATCTTCTGCACCCTTACCATGTTGATTTTTACCTTTACCATTTTCTCCTTTTTGTCCTTTTATTAATTTTTGATATCTTAAATCTAGTAATGTATGAAGTCCTTCATCTACTTTAAAGATGATGCTTGCTCCATGTCCACCATTACCTCCAAAGGGTCCTCCCATTGGAACGTATTTTTCACGACGAAATGCAGTACAACCATCTCCTCCATTACCAGCTTTTACTATTAATTTTACCTCATCTACAAACATATTTATTACCTCATTTTACTTTTACAGTATTTTTTGAAACATTATATATAAGCTCACTTACAGTTTTATAACAACCAAGTGATACATCATGTACTTCTTCTTTAGCTCCTATTATAGCATAACCATTAAAATCTTTAATCATAGGAACATCATTAAGTCCGTCCCCTATTGTAAATACTCTTCTAAAATCTACTTTTTCACGTCTTGCAATTTTCTTTGCAGAAGTTGATTTTGAAATATCACATCTTTTAATCATTATAACCTTATCTTCCCAAATGTATTCATAAAAAGCACTTAAGTTACTATACTCTTTTAAGTTTTCTTGTATTAATGATAAAACTTTTTCTTCATCATAAGTACCATCTATTTTATAATACATTTCTAATACTTCGTTTTCGCTATTTTTGGAAAAGACAGGCTCTAAATGTTTTGGAACAATGTCTGTTATTTTCTTTATTGCTTTACTACTAATAGGTGCTGATGCAAGATAACTATCATTATAGAATATATGAGTTCCATCAGAACAACTTAAATAATCAAATGGAATATTATATTTGTCTATTTCTTCTTTTATTGAATGATAGGGTCTTGCAGTTGATAATACAAAAATATTTCCTTGATTACGAAAATCTTTAATAGCCTCTATGTTTTCTCTTAGTTGATAAGTGTTTTGATATAATGTTTCGTCATAATCTGAAACTATCATGTTTTTCATTCTATCTTTCCTCCTTTTTAGCGCAGAAGGAAAGTATATCATATTTTTAGAAAAATTTAAAGAGAAAGATAGATTTTTTAATCTACCCTCTTATAATATTTCTTCTTTTTCATTAAGTTTTACACTAACTAATTTAGAAACACCAGACTCTTGCATTGTGATTCCATATAATGTATCAGCATATTCCATAGTTTTCTTTTTATGGGTTATGATTAAAAATTGTGTTTTATCTTTATAATGATCTAAATATTTTCCAAATTCATCAACATTAGCCTCATCTAGAGCTGCTTCTACTTCATCGAAAAGACAGAAAGGTACTCTTCTAACATTTAGCATAGCAAACAACAAGCTTATTGCGGTTAGAGTTTTTTCTCCTCCTGATAGAAGGGAAATTGATGTTAGTTTTTTACCTGGTGGAGATGCGACTATTTCTACTCCTGTTGTTAGGATATCATCAGGCTCAGTTAAAATTAAATCAGCATTACCACCTTTAAATAATTCTTTAAATACTTTTTGGAATTCTACTTTAACTTTTTTAAATGTTTTTTCAAATTCAGAAATCATAACTTCATCCATATCATTCATTATAGAAAGTAGTGTTTCTTCAGCATTTAACAGATCATTTTTTTGGTTTGTTAAAAAGTTAAATCTAGTAGATACTCTTTCATATTCTTCTATGCTATCTAAGTTAACCATTCCTATTTTTTTAATTTCGTTTTTACAAGTGGTAACTTTTTTTCTGGCTTCTTCTACTTCTATATCTAACTCATAATCACTATCTGCTTTTTCATAAGTCATTGAATATTCTTCGTTTAAAGTATTTAACATATTATCAAGTGTTACATCGAGTCTATTTTTATCTACTTCATAATCAGAAAGTTCATGTTCTAGTTTACGAAGATTGGCATTTTTAAGTTTTTCTTCTCCAGCTTTTTCTACTTGTCTTAATTTTAATTCTTCTAAAGTTTTATTTTTATGTTTTATATCGTTTGTTAAGGTCTCTTTTAAGGCAAGTTTTTCATGATATAAAGAAGTTAATTTTTCTTCTTTAGAATCTATTGATTTATTTTTAAGATGTGAGTAAGTTTCATAATCTTTACTTACTTTATCAAGATTTTCTTCAATGTTTTTCTTTTTTTCTGTTTGAACATTTATCATTTCTTCTAATGAAACTGTTTTTGATCTAGTAGTGAAGAATTCTTTTTCTTTTAGCTCTTGTTCTTTTTCTAATTCTTTTAATTGTGCTTCTATAGTAGTTATTTCTTCTTTTAGTGTCTTTTTCTTTTCTTTGTTTGTTTTTAATTCTCTTTTTAAGGATATAACACTTTTACTTTTATAATTACTTCCACCACTCATAGAACCACCAGTATTAATAGTTTGTCCATCTAGAGTGATAATTCTATATCTTTTATTTACTTTTTTAGATAGTCTAATAGCATTATCAATGGTCTCTGATATTAGAATGGTACCTAGTTGATTTTTTATAATGTTTTCATATTTTTTATCATAGGTAACTAAATTACTTAAAACATCTATAAAATCAGGACTATCCTTTATCTCTTTTAATGTTTTAGCATCTACTTCTCTTTTTTCTATTACTGTAAGTGGGAAAAAGGTTGCTCTTCCTAGAGAGTTTTCTTTTAAGTACAAAATTGCATCTCTTGCTGAGGTTTCATTTTTTGTGATAATAAAGTTTTTAGAAGATGCAGTTGCGGTCTCTAAGGCTTTTAGATATTTATCTTCTACATTTAATACATTTCCTAAAGTATCACAAATACCATTTAATTTTATTGAACTTAATACTTTCTTTACAGCAGTTGGAAAAGAGTCATTATTCTCTATTTCTCTTTCAATACCATTTATTTTATAATCAAGAGAAGTGAGTTCTCTATCAAGAGAATTTCTTTTCATTGATAGATTATCTTTTTTAGATTTTATTTTATTTAACTCTTCTGTAGTGCTTTTTTCTAATCTTTTATTTTCTTCTAAAGTTTTATTTATGTTTTCTATTTCATTTTTTACAACAGTAATAGTTGATGATAAACTTTCTTTTTCTTCTAATAATCTTCTTATTTCATCTAGTACTTCACTATCTTCTTTTTGATTTTTCTTTCTTTCTTTTAAAAGAGTAAGTTCTCCATTTATCTTTTCTACTTCTTCTGTTGTCTTTAATAATTTTTCATTTGCTTCTGTTATATCACGTTCTAGTTTTGATATAATAGACGCATCTTCTAAAGATTTTGAATCCATTAGGGATGTTTCACTAGAAAGTTCTATTATCTGTTGATTTAATTCGTCTATTTTCTTAATAATAGCATCTAATTTTTCTTTATAATATTTTATATCATGAGCTAGTAAGGCTATTTCATATTTTTCTAAAGTATCTTTAGCCTCTTTATATTTTTTTGCTTTTTTACTTTGTCTTTTTAATGGTTCTACTTGAGTTTCTATTTCAGTGATAATATCATTTATTCTATCTAAATTATTATGTGTTCTTTCAAGTTTTCTTAATGCTTCTATTTTTCTTTTTTTGTATTTTAATATTCCTGATGCTTCTTCAAATATTATTCGTCTTTCTTGTGGAGATGATGACAAGATATTATCTACTTCTCCTTGAGAGATAATATTAAATGATTCACGTCCTATACCTGAATCTAATAATAAATTAGTTAAATCTTTAAGACGGCATCTTTCATTATTTAAGAAATATTCATTTTCTCCACTTCTATATATTCTTCTTTTAATAGATATTTCTGTATATGGAATATTTAAAAAATGATCATTATTATCAAATACTAATTCAACGCTTGCAACATTTAATGGTTTTCTAGTTTTACTTCCTGAGAATATAATATCACTCATTGTATTATCTCCACGTAGAGATTTAACACTTTGTTCTCCTAAAACCCATCTAACAGCATCTACTATATTACTTTTACCACTACCATTGGGTCCGACTATACAAGTTATATTGTTACCTAGTGATATTTCTATTTTTTTTGCAAAAGATTTAAATCCACTAGTATTAATTTGTTTTAAATACATCATATCACCTACTTTTGACTATTTCCATTATAACAAAAATTTATTATAAATAAAAGACACATAATTTTATATGCGTCTTTTATTTGGAATTATTTTAATTTGAAAGTTTGTTATATTGTGAATATATTTTAATTATAGTGTTTTAACTTTTGTATGCTTTTTTTGAACTTTTTTGTCATATTCAAATGGGTTTTCTATTTTCTCATCTGTTGCCATGTTACCAAATATCATATCGTTGTAATCACGTGTTACTAGTAAATCTCCGTTTGCTCTTACACCTGGATATTGTTGTTGTATTTCATCATTCATCATAAATGTTATATTGATATCTTTATATTTTTCTATAATTCTTTTTACTTCTGTTAAAAATTCTTTATCACTTATTTCTAGTTTTTCTTTATTTTCAAGTGCCTTTTCTCTTACTGGGAAGAAGGTCATTAATTTCCATTTACCGGATATAGGATTTTCTCTAAGAAACTCTCCCATGTCATCTAAATCTTTGATGTTTAGACTTGTTACTACTGTATTTATATCTACTTTTACGCCTGATGCCATTAGATGATTAATTCTATTCATAACTGTTTTTCTGTGTTCAATACCACGTCCTAATTTTTTATTAGTCTCATCGTTGAATGAGTCAATTGATAAGGCAACTAAATCTATATAAGGTTTTAACTCTTCTATTTTTTCTGGTGTTAGTAATTTACCATTAGTTGTTATTTTGTTGTAAATGCCTTTTTCGTGAGCATATTTAATTAGTTCTGGAGCATGTTCTACAAGTAGTGCTTCTCCTCCAGACCAAGTGATTTGATCTGTACCAAAATCAATTATCCTTTCTAATATTTTCATATGTTCATCAAAGTTGAATTTGTTAATGCTACTTAGTGATCTAAAACAGTATTCACAGTTTTCGTTACATTTTTCAGTAATCCACCAACACATTTTTTTCTCTCTCATTAAATACTCTCCTTTTCCCATAATTATTTAATGATTTTAGTGCACTTTAATCATTACACTTTAATTATAAGTGTACTTTAGTACACTTGTCAATACTTTTTTTAAAATTTTATAAAAAAATACCTTTTTAGGTATTTATTCTTCTTAATTTACAATTTCTTTTTCACTTAATAATTCTTCTAATGATACAATTTTAAAACCTCTTTGTTTTATATAATTTATTATAGTAGGTAGCTGTTTTTCTACTACTGCTCCTAAAGGCATACTTATAATTGAACCATTTTCTAGTTTTTCTTTAACAAATCCAAATGGATTTTCTTCTGTAATAATAGAAGGAATTACTGTATGTAGATTTAGCTTTTTACATAAGTTTAACACTTGTTTTCTTTCATATTCTGCATAACAAAATTTTGGTGGTATTCCTGTTAGTGAATGGGAGATGTTTACTGCACTTTGGAAATATTTTTGTTGATAAGAAGAATCATAATTTAATATTTCTATTTCTTGGTCTATTTCACTCATATAAACTACTTTTTCTTGATTATTCTCAAGCCATAATCCATCTACAAAAAAAGTAGCATTTACTTTATATTCTTCTAATATATTTAGAATATCATCTACTTCATCATCTCTAAATACTTTGAATAGTAATGCTACATTTTCTTTTTCTTGATTTCCAGATATTATAAATTTATCATAGTTATTATTTATTGAAACTTCTGGTTTTACTTCTTCAAAAACCATTAAGCTTTCATTATAACTTCCATATTTTTTCATTTTTTTATAACTATCATCTAGATTTATTTTACTTCCACTACTTCCTGGAGTGATAGTGTTTTTTTCTATCTTGGCATTAGTTGCTTCTATTTTAAAACTTTCTTCTTTACTTTTAATTGTTTTCATTATAGGATCAGCATTTCTTAATATTTCAACTGTTTTATTAGTATAGAAAAAACTTAGTAATATTAAAGAAATACTTATTATAACTTGTTTTGCTTTTTTCATGAAGTTATCACCTAATTAAGTATATGAATGCTTAATAATTTCTATTATAAAAAATTATTAGTAACACTTAATATGTTGGGTTGCTTACCTCCTTTTCAACTATGAATTTGGAGGTGATGCCATATGAGAAAAAGAGATTTGCTTTTTATTTTTATGGCAGTAGTACAATTACTACTTATTGTTTTACTTTTTAAAACAATATAAAAACAGCACCTAACATTTGAAGTTAGGTGCAAAACCAAAACTTTAAGGTAAGCACCCAACATCATTATTAGGTGTTCCTTTTATATATTATATATTAACATAGAATTAACTTTTATTCAATGTTTTTATTTTCTATCTTTTTTCTTTTTTGGGCTTATTGCATCACGTCTTGAGAAGTTAAGTCTTCCTCTTTTATCTGTTCCGATTGCTTTTACAATGATTTCATCCCCTACTTTAACAACATCTTCTGTTTTTTCAACTCGTTTTGTATCAAGATGTGAAATATGGACTAATCCTTCACATCCAGGCCATACTTGTACAAAACATCCAAAGTCTTCTACTTTTACAACTGTTGCATTGTAGATTTTTCCTTCTTCTACTTCACGTACTACATCTTCTATCATTTGTCTTGTTTTATCTATTATTTCTTGATCAGTGTGATATATAATTACTCTACCATCATCTTCTAAGTCTACTTTTACAGCATTTACATTATTTACATCTGTAACATTTGATGCTTCACAAATAATTTTAGTAATCATTTCTCCACCACGACCAATAACATCTTTTATCTTTTCAGGTTTAATCATAAATGTTACAGTCTTAGGAGCATATTTAGATACTTCTTTTCTTGGCTCTTTAATTTGTTTTTCAATAACTTTTAATATTTCTAGACGTGCTTTTTTGGCTTGAGCAAGAGCTTGTTTTAGTATTTCTTCTGTTACTCCTTTTATTTTTATATCCATTTGTAAAGCACATATTCCTGTTTTTGTTCCAGCAACTTTAAAGTCCATATCTCCTAAATGGTCTTCCATACCTTGAATGTCTGTTAGAATTGTATAGTCATCTCCATCTGTTATAAGTCCCATTGCAATTCCAGCAACTGGGGCTTTAATTGGAACTCCAGCAGCCATTAAGGACATACATCCTGCACAAATTGATGCTTGAGATGATGAACCATTTGATTCTAGTATTTCTGATACGACACGAATTGTATATGGAAATTCATCTTCTGATGGTATTACTTGAAGTAGAGCTTTTTCTCCTAAAGCACCATGCCCTATTTCACGACGTCCTGGTGCTCCATATCTTCCAGTAGATCCTACTGAGAATTGTGGAAAGTTGTAATGTAGCATAAATCTTTTTCCATCTTCAAGTCCTAGTCCATCTAATATTTGATGTTCTCCTAGAGCACCTAGTGTTGTTACTGATAAGGCTTGTGTTTCTCCACGAGTGAAAAGTGCTGAACCATGAGTTCTAGGTAGTATATCTATATCAGTTGAAAGTGGTCTTATTTCATCCATTTTACGACCGTCTGCTCTAATATGTTCTTTTACAACAATACTTCTAAATAATTTATATTCTATATCACTTAATATTTGATTAATCATAGTTGTAAGTTCTTTTTCTTCATCTTTATCTAAATTTTGATTTTCTTCTTTTTGTAAAATTGTATTTATAGTATTTTCTTTTACAGCGTCTACTTCTTCATGCATTTTTAATTTTTCTTTAATACGTAGTGCTTTATCTAGTTTTTCACGTGAAAGTTCTTCTACTTCTTCTCTTAGTTCTCTTGTTATTTCTAAAGTTTCGTATTCCATTTTAGGAACACCAATTTTTTTGATGATTTCTTCTTCAAATTTAATTAATTTTTTAATTGCTTTATGTCCTTCCATTAGGGCTTTAAGCATAATATCTTCACTTACTTCTTTAGCACTTGATTCAACCATGTTAATAGCATCTTTTGTTCCAGCAACTGTTAAATCTAAGCTTGATTTTTCTGCTTCTTCTGGTGTTGGATTGATTATATATTTTCCATCAATATAACCTACTTTAACACCTGCGATTGGTCCATCAAAAGGTATTTCACTAATTGAGACTGCAAGAGAAGATGCTAACATCGCAGTAAGTTCTGGTGAACAATCTTGATCTACTGATAATACTGTATTTATAATTTGTACTTCATTTTTAAATCCTTCTGGGAATAATGGTCTCATGGGTCTGTCTATCATACGTGCAGCTAGTGTTGCATTTTCTGTTGGACGACCTTCTCTTTTAATAAATCCTCCTGGGATTTTTCCTACTGAATAAAGTTTTTCTTGATAATTAACTGTAAGTGGGAAAAAGTCTGATAAAAGATTTACTTCTTTATTTAATACTGCAGCTGAAAGTACTACTGTATCATTATATCTTACAAGTACTGCTCCTGTTGCTTGTTTAGCCATTTCTCCATGTTCTACTATTATTTCTTTGCCATAAAAATCTAATTTAAATATTTCTTTTTTCATATAATAACTCCTCACTAAGTATCATTATATCATGAAAATATCAAAAAAAATAGACCAATGTCTATTTTCTTAAACCTAATTCTTTGATTAATTTACGATATCTAGTTACATCTGTTCTTGCTAGGTATCCTAACATATTACGACGTTGTCCAACTTTTTTAAGTAGACCACGACGAGAATGATAATCATGAATATGTGTTTTTAAATGTTCTGTTAATTGTTTGATTTCTTCTGTTAGAATAGCTATTTGAACTTCTGCTGAACCTGTATCTGTATCATTGATTCTAAACTTTTCAATGATTTTTGTTTTTTCATCTTTTGTTAAAGCCATATTAACACTTCCTTTCTTTAAATTCTGCCAATTCTAAGTAAAAAGTCGGAAAGTCTTTAAACTGGGAATTGGTAAGTACATATAATATACTATTTTTTTTATAAATTTGCAAGTTTTATTTAAGTTTTAAGGTATACCATGAATTAGTAAGTACATTATTATCTTTTACTTGATAATTAGTATTTCCTCCTTCATAGGTAACATTTATAGTGGCAATCTTTTTAGAGTCTATTATATAATTTGAATCTGCAACTTGATAAGTACAATCTTTATCTACTTCATTTCCTAAGTGATTTGTTCTTTTTATATGACAAACTCCTCCTGCTTTTAATTCAAATATTTCATCATCTTCTTCTAAGGCAAATCTACTATGTAGTCCATTTGTATAAAGTTTATAAGTACCATATTTAGCATAATAATCTCCAACTTGTAATCTTTTTAAGTTTTCAATTTCTAATCTTTCAGCTTCTATTGCTTTTTTAAATTCATTATCAACAGATGATGTTATATAATTATCTCCTTCATAATTTCCTATTAAAGCGTTCATATCATTGTGTAATTCATCTTTTGAAATATAATAATATATTAAATTAATATTACGCATTACATATTTTCTTTGAAATTCTTTATCTTCTTTTTTATACTCTATTTTTTCAAAGTCTTCTTCCATTAATTTATCTGTAAAATATAGTTTTCCATTTTCACTTTCTTTTTCTGGGGTAAATATAGCCCATTTATATTCTTCATCTTCTACAGTACACAATAATTTTATTTCTGCATTTTTATAATTTCTAGAGCTTTGTACTGTTTTATCTTTTATATATAGAAATTTAGTAATATTTTCTTTATCTTTATTAGTATAATTTATAAATAATTCAGGTGATGATGATTCATCTACATTCACTATAGCAACTCTTACTTCTAAAACATCATCAAGTATATGATGTTTTAGATATAAAGCATATTTATCTCCCCAATCCTGACCTGTATATACTTCATCTTGTATGATATAGTCTATTTCTTCTTTTATACTATCTATATAATCATCTATTAAAGGATATGCAAAAATAGATACAACTATAAAAGATATAAAAGATATAAGTAATGGTATTAAAAGATATTTTTCTGTTGAAAATACTTTTTTACTTACTCCTTTTTTAACAATATTTTTTACAGTCCATTTTATAACTGATGTTTCTATTACAAATGAGTAAAGCCCAAAAGTAATTAAAGTAAGTCCAATCCATTTTAGACAATTTAATAATAGGTTTATTGGATCACCTGTAAATTCTAATTCTTCTCCATCATATATTGTGTGTTTTATTTGGAAGTTTTTCATTAAACATATAGATACTGGAAGTAAAAGGCCAAATGAGAATATGGCAATAAAGGATGTTAATAAAGACCAACCAACGTATGCAAAAATACTTCCAGTAAATTTTGATTTGTTATTTTCATCTTCTTCTGAATCTTTATCATAGTTTTCATAATGGGTATGTTTTACAATCCATTTTCTTTTTTGAGCAGGTATAAATATGTAATATAGACCAAATGTTATGATTGTTAATATCCACCACCAGATCCATTTTCCTATTAATTGGTATCCATGTCCATCAAATTTTAGTCTTTTTCCATTTACAACAGTATGTTTTGTTTGCCAATTATATCTCATACATAATGCAAATGGATGAGCAAGACCAAACGTTATAATAGTGATGATATATCCTAATAATTTCCAAGCTAAAAGACCAATAAAACTTCCGTCAAAATAGGATTCTCCAGATATAACAATAATCTTTACTGAAGTTTCTTCTTTTAGTTTTACAGGTTCTTTAATTTCTTTTTCTTCTATATTTGTATTCTCTTGAACTTTTATTTCTTTGTTCTTTCTTTCCTTTTTTCTTTTTGACTTCCCCATTTTATACTCCTTCTTTAGAACGCTTTTTTCTGCCTATATTTTAGCAAATTTTTAAAAAAAATTCAATAAAAATCGGTTATACTATTAAAGGTTGTATAATTTTTAGTGTGTGTAATGTGTTTAACATTATATACACTTTTTTCTTAATTAAAAAGAGACATATTTG
>CANQHJ010000025.1 GCA_947623665.1 uncultured Bacilli bacterium | reverse complement strand
TAGCTAATACTTAACGTATTAACTATTCAATAAATTATCACTTATTTGTGTCTACACACACTATTTGACAATTATCCATAAATTCATTTATCAAATTTATTGTCTACCAACACTATTTGACAAAGAACCGGAGTATTAAACTCCTTTATCCTATAAATGCATCTTTTATAATTAATCTATTTGGAGAAGTTTTTGTTTGAACGCTATACGTATCTACAGTTCCAAGTACTACTACATCTGTACCTACAATATTATTTATAACGTCTTCTCCTTCTGCCATTTTACATATTATTTCTAATGTATATTTTTTATCTTTATCAGTGTATTTTACTGTAGCTTCATTAGCATCTAAATCTACTTCTTCTAATTTAGCACTAATTTTTAGGAAACGTCCCTTATATTTTTTATAACTGTCATCAGGGTTATCTCTAAACTCTAAGGCAAGATCTATAGGTTCTACTGAAGTTGGAGATGCTGAATAATTTAGAAACCATCCTCCCATTTGGGTATCTCTTCTTCCTTGAGTTTGGTGATACTTTATTACTTTATAACCAAGTCCATAATACACTTTAGTTCCACCATCATTGTATGTTGTTAGTGGAATTGCAAAATATGGACCTTTGTTATATTTTTTTACACAAATACTATCGATAGTGTTTACTATAGCAACTATAATTATTATTACTACTAATACATTTAATATATTTACAACTATTTTTTTATTATTTGATGGTAATTTAAAATCATTATCTGTATCATTATTTTTTTTCTCAAATAACTTCACACGCCTCACCTCTTACATCTATCACAAATAGTATACAATATTTATTATTTTTTTTCTACTGATACTTTTTTATTTTTTCTAAAAATTCATTTTCATCCCATATTGTAACACCTAATTGTTGAGCTTTTTCATATTTTGATCCAGGAGATTTTCCAACTATTAAGACACTTGTTTTCTTGGAAATAGATTTAACTGTTTTCCCTCCTAGATTTTCTATTATTTGGGATGCTTCATCTCTTGTGAATTGTTCTAGAGTTCCAGTTAATAGAAAAGTTTTATTTGAAAATTCTTCTGTTTGTTTTTCTTCTACTCCTAAATATTTTGTATTAACTCCTAGTTGTTTTAGTTTTTCTATCATTTTTAGATTGTCTTCATTTTTAAAGTAATTTACTATACTTTCGGCAATTATATTACCTATATCTTGTGTTGTTGTTAGACTTTCTACATCTTGAGCCATTAAGTTATCTAATGTCATAAATTTTTTAGCAAGTATTTTAGCAGTTTTTTGACCTACGTTACTAATTCCAAAACCAAATAATAATTTTTCAAGTGAGTTTTCTTTAGTTCTTTCTATATTATCTAAAAGTTTAGTAACTGATTTATTACCGAAACCTTCTAACTCTATTAGTTCTTCTTTATGATTTTTTAATAGGTATATATCTGGTATGGAATTTATTATTTTAAAGTTATAGAAGTCTTCCATTATTCTATCTCCAAAACCTTCTATATTCATAGCATCTCTGGAAACAAAATGAATAAAACTTTCTACTCTTCTTGCTGGACAGGATTCATTTGGACAGAAATAATCTACTTGTTTATCCTTTTTAATAAGTGGTGTATTACATTTTGGACAAGTTTTAATCATTTCAAATTTTCTTTCTTTTCCACGTCTTCTTTCCTTTATCGGCCTTACTACTTCTGGGATAACATCTCCTGCTTTTCTTATTGATACAATATCTCCTATTCTTAAGTCTTTTTCTTTTACATATTCTTCATTATGTAGTGTAGCACGTGAGACTGTTGTTCCCATAACTATTACAGGATCTAATACAGCATTTGGGGTTATTTGTCCTGTTCTTCCTACTGTGAATATTATATCTTTTAATTTAGTTAAAACTTCTTCTGCTGGGAATTTGTATGCTACTGCCCATTTTGGATATTTTAGAGTAGAGCCTAATTTTTTTTGTTTATCTAAATCATTTACTTTAATAACTATTCCATCTATTACATAAGGAAGACTATCTCTTTTTTTAGTTTTTTCTTCAATAAATTCAATTACTTCATCTATATTTTTTACAAGTCTATTATTAGGATTTGTTTTAAATCCTAGATTTTTCATAAATTCTAATGCCTCATTGTGGGTTTTTATATTGTAATCTTCTGGATTTGGTAAATGATATATAAAGGCATCTAACCTTCTTTTTGCGGCAACTTTTGAGTCTAATTGTCTTATTGAACCAGCTGCAGCGTTTCTTGGATTTTGAAGTAGAGGTTCATGTTTTTTCTTTCTTTCTTCGTTTATTTTTTCAAGTGTATCTTTACTCATGTATATTTCTCCACGTACTTCAATATTTATTTTATCTTTTAGTACTAGTGGTATAGATTTAATTGTTTTTACATTATGAGTAATATCTTCTCCTACTGTTCCATCTCCACGAGTGGCAGCACGTACTAATACTCCATTTTCATATTGAAGTGAGACAGAAAGTCCATCTATTTTTAATTCACAAACATATTCAGCATTTACTTTTTCTTCTTTTATTTTTCTATCAAAGTCTTTTACTTCTTCTAGATTAAAAACATCTTGTAAGCTCATCATAGGAATAATATGTCTTACTTTACTGAATTTATCTAAAACTTCTCCACCCACTCTTTGTGTTGGACTATCTTTTTTAGCCCACTCTGGGTGTTTTTTTTCTATTTTAATAAGTTCATTTAGATATTTATCAAATTCTTGATCTGTGATAGTTGGATTATCTAAAACATAATAATTATAGTTTGCTTCATTTAAAATATCTATTAATTCTTCCATTCTTTTTTGTGTTTCATTATTCATTCTTATCACCATATTTAGTATATCAAACTTGTTTATAAAAACAAAGTTACTTTACTAGTTTTTCCTCAAAATTTCTATATAAATTCCAAATTAAAGTTTTATTTTTTAATTCATAATATTTATTATCTTTATATTCTCTTTTACTTATTATTTCCATATTATCAAGTATTAAATAATTAATGTGATTTTCTTGTAAAAAATCTATTAGTTTTCCTTTCCTTTTAAAAGGTCCGATAATATCCAATTCTTCATCTGGTATATGATATGATTTTTTTATTTTCATTATAATAATATAATCTTTATATAATCTTTTAGTAAACTTATATCTTGTTTTTATCATCTTTTCTCCTTGTCTCTTTTTGATAGAAGTATCTTTCTACTAATCTTTGCATCTTCTTTTTAGATCCATAATTAAATCCATATTGATATGTTGATATACTAGAAAAAGCACTTTGTAGAGATATTCTATTATGGTCATATAAATATCTTACTTCTTTGATTCTTCTTTTAACCCTTTTTCTAGTTTCACTTGCAACATTTATTATTGTTTTATTATTTATTATTCTGAATCTATATCCACAAAATGTAAATCCTTCTTTTATATTAGTAATATTTGTTTTCTTTTTATTGACTTTTAATTTATATTTTTCTTCTAATATTTTTATTATTTCATCTCTTCTTTGTTTTAACTCATCTAAATCATCCCATAGTATTAGAAAATCATCCATATATCTTATAAAATACTTCATATGAAAGTCATGTACTATTTTATGGTCTAATTCGTTTAAGTAATATACTGCAAGAAATTGACTTGTCATATTTCCAATTGGAAGTCCTTTATTTTTTTCATAAAGAGGAATTGCTTTTATTTCATCTAGTCTTTCATTTGATCTAGAAAGTTCTAAATTCTTTAAATTTTCTATTTGTTTATTTATATAAGGGTAATTAGTACTGTTGATGATTACTTCTACCATTTTAAATTCATCTTCATCTAATTTATCTCTTAACATATTTTTTAATACTTCATGATCTATACTATAAAAGTATTTAGAAATATCTAGTTTTAGAGCATAGCAATTCTTTTTTCTTTTGAATTTCTCTAAATATTTTTTTAATAAATCAATAGAATAATCTCTTCCCATATCTTTTCTAGTTGCAGCATTTCTAATATCTAAATATCTTTCTAATTTAGGCATTAATATATATCTTGCAACATAATGGTTAATAAGTTTATCTTTTATATTTAAAGACATTATAATTCTATATTTAGGATATTTTATAATAAATATATTATATTTCATAAAACGATATAAATTATTATTTATTACATAACATATCTTTGTGATATTCATAGATAGATATCTTTCAAATCTATATATTTTTCTTTTGTTTTTAGTATTCTTTTTTATTTCATTATTGAATAAATCTAAGATTACTTCATAACTAACTTTCATCACTTTTTACCCAACCATAAATCATTTTTTGCATTTCTTCTATTTGTCTACATCCTCTATTAAGTTTCTTTTCACTTATACATAGTTTATGGTAACTTTCTTCTAAATAGAAATCTAACATACTTACTTTGGAAAGCATTATTTTTTGATTATTTAATTTTTCTTCCATTAAGTTAGTAACAAATATTAATTCTAATAAGTCATAACTTGTATTTATTAATCTGTCTTTTAATATAAATTCTTTTCTAGGATAATTTATAATTATTTCATTTACAAAAACGATAAAGTCTTTACATTTTGTGATTAGTTTAAATCTATCATTTCTATTCATAAATAACCTCATTAATATATTCCATTATTTTTTGTATTTTATAACTTGGTAGGCTTTTTATTTTTTCAATTAAATCTTCTTCTCTTTTTTTATCTTCACAAGATTTAATTCCTCTTTCTAGATACTTTTGATATTGATTTGCTTTTTTGTAATCTTTTTTCTCTACTTCTTCATCTTTTTCTATTATCACATAACTTATCTTTTTATCCTCTAGAGTATTTTGAATTTTTCCTAAAACATTTACTGGAAATCCAACTCTTCCTTTACTAATTTTGTAGTCTGCAATTGCATGAAGTACATAGGCATCTTTTTCATAGGCAGTATAGAATTTTCCTTGTCTTCTAATTTTTACATGTTCTTTCATAAACAAATTCTCTCTTTCTTAAATTATTTTACTGCTTGATTATTTAAAATCTTTACTATGATACATTAAATAAAACAAAATAAGACTAATAATCTTTGGTGCGTAAATGACCTAGATTAATAGTCTTATTAATTATTTATTTTATATTTACATTTGTAGTCATAATTGTTGATAAGTTACCATTTTCACTTTTATCTCTTACTGCATTTTCTTTTAGTTTAAATGAAAGTGTTCCTTTAACAGAAAATCCTTTTAATGAGAATGTATACTCTTTTCCATTAGTAATTGCTTTTGTAGTAATCAGTCTTTTAATTTTTGGTGTTACTTTTGTTGTATCTACTAATATTTCTAAATCTTCTTCTGATAAATCTTTGCTTATAGATTTACTCGTATCTGTACAGTCAACTTTTACTACTATTTCATCATCAACATTTATATTGGTTGGTGTGATTGATTTTATATGGCATATAGGATTTGTGTCATCTGTTGCTTTAGCATAATATGTAGTATCATTGTTTATTTTTATTGTTCTTTTTTCTCTAGTTCCATTTGTTGAATCTTTATCAGTAGTGAAAAATTTATTGTCATATCCAGGTTGTTCTTTAATTAGTGGTAAAATGATACTACAACTATCTTTACCTTGATTTATTATGCAACTGTCTTTTTCTTTTGCAATACTTTCTACTCCAGCTGTTTTTTCATAAGTTACCATAACTTTTCTGTAAGTTAGAGCATAATATGTTTTACTTTCATTTACAGAAATGGTTGCGCCTGGCAATTCACCACTTGTTGCTTTTTCATAAGTTGACCAATATCCTATGTATCCATTTTCTGCGTCTATGGTTGGTAAAGTAATATCACAACTGTTTGCACCAACATCTTTACTACAAGTTAATGTATCATTACTGCCAATCGAACTTACCTTCGCACCTTTAATAAGTTTGACCGTTACTACTTCATTACTACTTACGATAACAGTTCTTGCAACACTAGCAATATTATTTTCATTATCTGTTACTATATATTTAATCAAGTATTCTCCATCTTGCTTAGTATTTACATTACCTAATGTTACAATATTTTTAGTTAAGTCATTAGAATTAGAATCTTCTGCTACTGCACCAAGTTCTTCATATTCTTCATCTTGATTAACATAAACGATTGATGAACCGTTCAAATTTATAGTGGGTGGTATTATATCTTTTTTATGTACATTTACAGTTCTAACTGCAATTGTAGTATTCCCACTATCATCTGTTATCTCATACTTAATATAATACACTCCTATTTTAGAAGTGTCAATATTTTGAACTTCTATATTTTTTTCTCCATCATAAAACTCATATGTCATTTTTGCTTGTTCTATATTTATTGTTTTGGAATCATCTGTAATATTGTCAATACCTTCATCAACAAATGTTTCTCCTTGGAGAATATTTATATTTTTGTTTCCTTTTAAATTAATGATAGGAGCTTGGTCTATTTTCTTTGCAAAATTTAGATTATCTTGTACTGCTTCTACTACTATTCTTGATTTATATTCTTTATTTTTCCCTTCGTTTCCTACATTTTCATCTATCCAAAGCTTTATATTATAATTTATTTTATTGCCATTTTTTAAAGTTTTATTTTGTATTAATATAAAATTAGGTAAAGTGGATAAAAGAGCAGGTTTACTCCAATTACCATCTTCTTCTTTAAGACTATATTTTATTTGACTTGCGGTTAACCTTTTATTTGTATCTATAGTTTGATCTTCTTCTAATCTTATTAAGTAATTTGCAGAAACATCTCCTGTGTTAGATATTGTAAAATCATATGATTTACTTTTCATTCCTTCTTCATCTAAAACTGGTTTAGCATTATCTAAAGATATTGCACTGCCATCAGAATAATCAATATTAAATTCTCCTACTCTTACCGTTTGTATATCATTGGCTTCTTCACTTACAGCTAAAAGTCCATAACTTGTAGCAAGAAAAGTGATAGTAACAATTGAAATAAGACCTAAGAGAAGAAATGTATTTTTTATATTTCCTATTTGTTCATTTCTTTTTTCCATTTTTATACCCTCTTTTTAATTGCTTGGTAAAATTATCCAATTGTATTCTGCTTTTATTTTATAAAAATTTGGGTAAAAGGTCAATATTTTTGTTGTATTTTGAATAAATTTGTCATAAAATGTCAAAAAAAGTTAATTATTTTTTATTTCTTTTTAAAAATTTATATTTGAGATTTGTTTTTCAGATAAACCGGTTGCAATATGAATATCATTTATTGAAAAATTATTTTTTAACATATTCCTTGCTATATCCTTCTTTTCTTCTTTTTTACCTCTTCTCTCTCCTTTTTCTTCTGCTTCTTCTTTGGCCATCTCTAAATAATACGCATCTGCTTCTAATGACTCTTGTCTAAAGTCTAAATCATCTGTTACACATACCCTCTTTGCCATTTTTCTATAATTCATAAATATCTCCTCTCTTTCTATTATTTTTTCTATCTCTTTTGAATCTTCTTCTAGACTTATTAATAAAAATTGTTCCCATTTAGTTAACTTTTCTTTATTGTACCATACCTCTTTTATTTTAGAAAGATATATTTGATATATTTCTATATCTTCTGAGATTATACTAAACTTATCTTCCCTCATTCTTCCTGGTACATACTTCTCTACTACTTCTTTTGTTCCTTTAAAACAAAAGTTATTTAAATTGATCAGTATTATCTTCTTTATCTTCTCTTTTCCTCTTTCTCTTCTTGTTCCTGCTACTTTATATAAGTATTCCATATTTCTTTTTAATGTCTTTATATCTGCTTGATTATTCATTTCTATTATATATAATACATCATCTATCTCACATATAAAATCTACTGTTTTATCCCTTTCTCTTTCCTTACTTTTTGGCAGTACATTATTTGATATTTTTATATTGTTATATACATGGGTATAATCTATATTAAAAAATGTTGATATAAAGTAACATACATATTCTGGTTTTGTGAAATTAAACATACTTTGATACATTGAATCTTTTACTAAAGGATAAAACTTTGCTTTTTTTAAAAAATTATCACTAAAAGAATTTATTTTTGTAGTTTTATCATTATGTAAAACATACATACTTATCACCTCAAGATGCACTATACAATATTATTTTTATCTTGTAAAATCATGCTTTTAATTATTTTATTTCAAAAATAAAACAGAAAATATTTTTTCTTTTAGAGAATTTTTATTTTCTGTTTTTATATACTATTCAATTAACTAATTTAATAGTTTTTTATTTTTTTATCTAATCATTATTACTATTTCCTATTAATTGTAGTAAATCAATAAATATGTTTATAAAATCTAAATATAATTGGAATGCACAGTAAACGGCTGCTTTATCCTCTCCAACATAGTTTGCTATTTTTTCTATTGAATTCATATCATATGCTATATAACCTAAGAATATTATTATTGAAATAATGTTTATTATAGCAGCAAACATACTGTTTTGAACAAATATTCCTATTATTCCTGCAATTATTATACCAATCAAGCCCATGAATAAGAAAGTACTCATTTTTCCTAAATCTCTTTTAGTATATCTTCCATATAATCCAAATATTAAGAATAGTATTGAAGTTATTGCAAATACACTTATAATTGATGTTAACTCATAGGCTAAGAATAATAAAGAAAATGTAAGTCCTGTTATAAAGGAATAAACTAAATAGCAAATCAGAGCTGTCATATAATTCATTTTTTGAATTCTAATTCCTAAGAACATAGCTATTCCTAATTCTACAATTACTACTATCCAATACATTCCACTATTGATGATATTTTCTACCATTACTTCATTCATTGATAGAAAAAATCCTGTTCCAAAAGTAACTGCAAGGCCTACGAAAAGCCATAAGAATACTTTTGAATAAATCTCATTTTTCATATTTTTTATTTCTCCTTTTTATATCTTTTTACATTATTGTTTTTTTTTAAATCACTATATAAATCTTTTTGATATACTCCTGCTTCTATCAAATAATCTATTGATTTTTTAAATGGATCTAAATCAGCTCTATTTGTAATTCCGTACCACTTAGAAATTGTTGGAACATTTTTAACTTTTATTTCTCTATTATTCATCATTATGTCTATTGTATTTGGAAGTAAAGACTCTGTGTCAAGCTTATCTAAGTTTTCTTCACAAAATTCCATTGGCATTTGTTTTCTGATTGTTTCAAATATTCTAGTGTCTGCAGTATTTAAAAGCATTGATGCATATGTATTTGGTCCAGCAATGAAACTTTCTGATCCATCTAATGGATTACATGTTATTATTCCTGTTTTTTCATCTTTTACGATTTCACTTTCTATCATTCTGTTTAAGTATTCACCATTTAAATCACAAACACCTCTTTTTACTGTACCAGAATCTGATAATGTTTCATTTAATTTATATCCAATTATTGCATAATCATCACTGTT
Organism: uncultured Bacilli bacterium; assembly: GCA_947623665.1. GTDB lineage: Bacteria > Bacillota_I > Bacilli_A > RF39 > UBA660 > CANRDQ01. The sequence continues at coordinate 11,136 of CANQHJ010000025.1, read as the reverse complement.
CCTCATATGATCTGCTGCTTTTTGTAGAGCATCAGCTCCATAGAAATCGTCTGCTGAACAAATTGCAAATTTTCCATGAATTAAATGTCTTGCACACCATAGGGCATGAGCAGTACCTAGTGGCTTAGTTCTTCCTTCTGGAATTTTTACACCTTCTGGTACATCCTTCATATCTTGATATGCATATTCTACTTTAATATATGGTTCAACTCTTGCACCAATTGTTTCATGAAATACGTCTTTTATATCCTCTCTGATAATAAAAACTACTTTATCGAATCCTGCTTTGATGGCATCATGGATAGTATAGTCTATGATAAATTCTCCGTTGGGTCCAACTGGTTCAATTTGTTTTAAGCTTTTTCTTTCTGCTCCTTTATTGAATCTACTTGCCATTCCCGCAGCTAAAACTACTAAAGTAAGCTCCTCATTTTTTCTTGTTTCTGTCATTTTATACCTCCTATATTTTTGACAACTTCTTATGATTTTTCATCAATTTTTTAACACCATATGGATGCTTGAAAGCAACACTTACTAAGGTGTTAGTAACTTCTACTACTTTACCTTGTCCAAAGGTTTCATGGAATACAAAATCACCTACTTGATAATCAACATCTTCTTCTCTAAAGACTTCTTCATCTGAGATTTTTTCTTCCTTTTTGTTTTCCTTTATATCTATATTACTTTCTATTAATTCACTTCTTATTTCACTTATGAATCTACTTGGTGGATTTATTTGATCTTTTCCAAATAGTGTTCTTTTTCTAGCATTTACTAACCATAAGTTTTCTTTAGCACGTGTTATAGCAACGTAACATAATCTTCTTTCCTCTTCTAGTTCTGATTGATCCATAAGTGAGTTTATGTGAGGAAATAGTCCTTCTTCTAGACCAATTACAAATACTTTAGAAAACTCTAATCCTTTAACAGAATGTACTGTCATTAGGCTTATTCTATTATCATCTTCTTTATATTCTTCTACATCACTTACTAAACTTATTTCAAGTAAGAATTCTTCTAGTGAAACTGAACCTTCTCTTTCTTCAAAACTTTTGGTGATTGATTTAAATTCTTCTAAGTTTTCAAGTCTTATTTCACTATCTAAACTTTTTTCTTGTTCTAGAGCTTTTTTCATTCCTGATGTTTCTAATACTTTATCAATAAGTTCTGTTAATGTTATGGACTCTGATACTTTTCTTAAATCTTCTATCATTTCTTTAAAAGTAAGTTCTTTTCCACTATCTATGGCATCATAAATGCTCGTGCCCTTATTATCTGCTTTTTCTGTTAATTTGTCAATAGTTTTAAGCCCTATACCACGTTTTGGAACATTTAAAACTCTAAGTAAACTAACATTATCTTTAGAATTATGAATAAGTCTTAGATATGCAATTAAGTCTTTTATTTCACGTCTACTATAGAAATAAAAACTTCCTACTACTTTATAAGGTAGGTTTTCTTTTAACATTTCTTCTTCCATAACTCTGGATTGGGCATTTACTCTGTAGAGTATTGCTATATCTTTATATTCTACTCCTTTATTTACTAATTCTTTTATTTTTCTAATTACATATTGTGCTTCATCTCTTCCATTATATGCACGATAATACTTTATTTTATCTCCTTTTCCTAAAGCTGTCCAAAGATTTTTTTCTTTTCTTTGTTTATTGTTTTTTATAACGTCATTGGCTGCTTCTAGTATAGTTTCTGTTGAACGATAGTTTTGTTCTAGAAGTATTGTTTTTGCTTCTTTATAGTCTTTTTCAAAGTTTAAGATATTTTTATAGTTTGCTCCACGCCATGAATAAATACTTTGATCTATATCTCCTACTACACAGATATTTCTATATTTGGCACTTATCATTTTTGACATAATATATTGTGCTTCATTTGTATCTTGATATTCATCTATTAAAATATACTGAAATCTTTCTTGATATTTTTCTAAAATACTTGGATGTTCTCTAAATAATTTTATTGGTAATAATAATAAGTCATCAAAATCTACTGAATTATTCTTTTTTAGTTTTTCTTCATACCTTTTATATACATCTAATACTACCTTTTCATACTCACTAGCAACATATTTTTCGTATGAAGATGGACTCATCATTTCATTTTTACAACTACTTATTTTTGCTCTAATAGCTTTAGGATTAAACATCTTTGGATCTTTATTTATCTCTTTTAGTATTTTTTTAACAACAGTTAGACTATCTTCACTGTCCATAATAACAAAGTTGTTGTCATACCCTAAGGCTTTGAAATTTTCTCTTAATATCTTTACTCCAAAACTATGAAATGTTGATACTTGTATATATTTAGAAACATCTCCAATTAGAGAGTATAATCTATCTTTCATTTCTTTTGCAGCTTTATTAGTAAAAGTAATAGCTAAGATATTATAAGGACTAATATCACAATCCTCTACTAAATAAGCTATTTTTGTAGTTAGAACTCTTGTCTTTCCACTTCCTGCTCCTGCTAGAATAAGGATTGGTCCTTTTTGTTCTAATACTGCTTCTTTTTGTTTATCATTTAATCCATCTAAATTCATTTTTTTCTACCTACTTCCTAAAATAATTATATCTTATATCAGTGAATTTGAAAAGACGAATTAATTAAAGATATTTTTAAATCTATTTCTTTCAAATAAGATTATTAAAAAAGAAAACAAGATATTTTTATCTTGCTTATCTTGCTTTTTAGCTAATACTTTTATATAAATCTTGTAGTTCTCCAAGTTTACTTTGTACTGCCATACTTTGTCTTCTATCTTCATCACTTATTACAACATCACGAGTTTGTTCTTTAATTTTTTCTTTTTGAGCTTTTAATAAGTTAAGTAATAGTTTGTAGTCTTCTAGTGTTAATGCTTCTTCGTATGCTAGCATTTCTTTTGTCTTGATTACTTTCTTTTCTTCTTTTGGTGTCTCTTTTATTTCTGGTTTTTCTACTACTATTACATCTTCTTTTTTATCTTCTTTTTTGGTAATTGGTATTATTACAGGTTCTGCTTTAGTAATAGTTGGTGCAATAGCAGGTTTTGGAGTATATGCTCTTCTAATAAATGAAGGAGCTTCAACAAAATCTACTGGTATTTTTTCTTTTACTGGTTCGTTTGTATAAACTACTACTTGATTTAATTCCATACCTTTTTTATTATATATTGCTTTTCTTACTAATTTATAAATTATAGTAAATATTATCCAAGTTATAAATACTACACTACTAATTGTTATTAAAGCTTTTGCTTGATCGTTTGTATAAATTGAACTTTGAGAAAATACATCTAATTTATTTTTATGTACTGTAATTAATAATAAAATCATTAAATAATGAAGTATTATAAAAACAGAACTATTTACTATTTTTGTTGCGGTATCTTCTTTACCATTTAATGTTGTAACCCATAAAATTATGTTTGTTATTATTATTGCAGCAAGGTAAGATGCTAGATTCGGAAAACATAATACTACAAATAAATTATTCATCATATAATCAAACATAGTATTTAAATCTTTATAGTATATTCCTATTAGGGCAACTACTGTTATTAAGTAAAATCCTATATAAAATTTTCTTTTTAATTTTGCATTCATTCTAGTAGTTCTACTAATAAACATTATTAGGAATAATCCAATAACAATCATAACTATATATAATGTAGATGATGCAACTATATCTTTTAAAATATTTAAATTTTCTAACATAGTTAATGGTTTCATTATGATACCTCCTTTTCTACTTTAGTATTTTCAAGTAAATATATTGTTTGTGCAGTATCATTTTCAAATGTACATGTAATTAATGTTAATGTTCTTTTATTATAATTTCTATTTATTGTAATTGTACCTGTTTTTGGTTGTTGTTCAATATTTACTATTTTATATGTATATATATATCCTTTATATGTTACTTTAGCAATGTCTCCTACTTGTAATTTATAAAGATATTTGAAGAATGCTTTTGGTCCTGTTCCAGAGTGTCCAGCAATAATTAAATTTCCTTTTTCTACATCTGGATAATCTGACTCTTTTAAAACTAATATATTTCTATCTACATTATTGTATTTAGAATTCCTATCCAAAAAACCTTTACTTAGTTTTATAGCTGGAATATCTAAAAATCCAATATATTCATATTTTGTTTCTTCTTGTGGCTCTGGTTCTGGCTGTGGCGTTGGTTCTGGTTCTTCTTTTTTCTTTTCTGCCTTAGCAATATTTTTTGGTTTTATTTTTCTACTCATAGTATCAAAGGCAAGATTGTGTTTGGTTAAAATATAATTGTATGAAACACAAAATAATCCAATCATTATACAAAGTGTTGATAACAAAACTAAGGTATTTAATCTAAATAATTTTCTCGTTCTTTCTTTTGGTTTTTCGAACTTCTTTGGTGATACTTCTACATGCATCTTAGGTGTAGGTTTATTGGATTTCTTTTTTCTTCTTATAAATTTCATCCTTACCCCTCCTTACCAAATGTGTCAATATTATAACACAAAACGCTTAAAAATTCAAGCTTTTTCAACATTTTCTTTTCTTCATTTATATTTTTTACACATAATTATTTTTATCTAGGGCATATAAACATTCACTAACAGCTTCTCCTCTTCCATAAATAAATAAAATCTTTGAAAATATTTCAATATATATGTCTTTACAATTATGTTTTTTCATAATATCTACATATTCTTTCCATTTGCTTTTATTTTTACTTGCATATCCTTTTCTAATAAAATCAACAATTTCTAGGGATTTTTTTCTTTCTATAGAATTATTTAATAAATATTCTAATATATCCTCACGTGTTGCAATTAAGTTATTAATATCTATCTTTTTTTCTTTAACTAATAAATCTTGATTATTGTTCCATACATTAGTTCCGTGAGCAATACTTTTAATTTTTATATAATCATTTATTGTTTGAGGTTTTAATACTTTAGAAATTTCTTTTTCAAATTCACTATTAATAACATTTTCAATACATACTTTTTTTGTAGTGTATATATCATCTTTATAATCTATTCTAATAGAAATATATTTATCATGATAATCTCTGTAATCATTTATTGTTTCTAATATACTATAATCATTAAATCTTAATAGCATATTTTTATCCAAATGTTCAAAAGGTAGTAATAAGTAATGATGTTCTAAAAAGTCATTGATTTCTTTTATTTCTTCTTTTACAAAGAATCCTGATACTATTTTAATATCTGTAATTTGTTTTTCTAAATACCAAATAAGTAATATATCAGGTTCATTAATTAAATAAACATTTATTGTTGTATCATCAAACAATTCATAAGGCAAGTTATATTCTATAGTATTTATTTCAGTTAATTTTAGAGCATATAAAACAAAAAGATTATTAATTGTTCCTTTAAAATGATATTTTACATTTTTATTTTCTTTTTTAAATTTATATAAGTACTTTACTATAAAAAGTAAATTTTTTTCATAAAGGATTTCTATTTCTTTTTCAATTCTTTTTATTATTTCTTTAGAATCATTATTTTTAAAAAAATCTTTTTTTAATTCTTCAAGCAAATATCTTATAGCGTCTTTATTTAAACTTTCATATGTTTCTTGCACTTTTTTAATTTCCTTCCTTTTTGTTTTTTTCTTCTAATTTTAGTCTTATTTCTTCTGCTTGTTTTTTCTTTCCGTTTGTCCATAAAAATATGTCTAGTATTTTCATGTCTTCAAATTCATAACCACATTCATTTTTGTAACTTGTTAAATAATCATCAAAATAAGTTTTAAATTTTTTTATTTCTGTTCTAACATAATTTTCTTTTAATAAATCTTTTGTTTCTTTTTCAATTTTTTCATATACTTTTATAGCATTATCTATTCTATTTTTTCCTGTTCCTTTGACATAATATCTATGATTTTTACATGTTAGTAAATCTCTATTTTCATCTATTTTATCTATTAAAGCATATATTACATAATTGTCCCATATAGGTTTTTTTGGATTAATTGTTGAAAGTAGTTTACTTGAAAATGAAGGTTCTATTAAATTTTCTTCATAAAAATGTTCTATTATGTCATTAAATTCAATATCTTTTTTATACTTTGGAAATATTTATAATAATTGTCTCTCCAGTCTTCATTTCTTCTTACATTATAAAAACCGTTAAATAATGTTTGAAAACCATCAGAACTTACTTCAGATGTTTTATAATTCTTCATTATTTCTTTATATTTATTCAATTCAAAATATTCCATTAATGCTTCTTTTTTTAATTCTTCAAAGTTCATGTTTTCTTCCATTATTAACACCTCTTTTAAAATAGATTTTTAATTTATTAAATATTATATCAATAATAAATACAGTAGTAAATTATTTTTTTATTAATATTTTTTTACGAAAAATTCATGTTTATAAATATAAAAACCAAAGATTTTCTCTTTGATTTTTAAGATTTTATTTTGATAATTTGTTATATTCTTCATCTGATACGGGTTCTAACCACTCATTAGATGTTTCTTCTCCAGGTACTTCTACTGCAATATGAGAAAACCAAGAGTTAGGCTGAGAACCATGCCAATGTTTTACGTTTGCAGGTATTATGACAATATCTCCTGGAGATAGTTTTTGTACATCTTTTCCCCATTCTTGATAATAACCATAACCTGCAGTACAGATTAATACTTGTCCTCCACCTGATGTGGCATGATGAATATGCCAGTTATTTCTACAAGAGGGTTCAAATGTTACATTAGCAAAACTAATACCATTTTCTGTTTTAGCAATAGGATTTAGATAACTATTACCTATAAAATACTTAGCAAAAGCATTATTAGGTTCTCCTAAACCAAAAACATTTACTTTTTCAAATTCTTCTTTATTCATGTTCAATATCACTCCCGTAAACTTCTTCAATTAATGGGAAAGTACTCCATGCTTTAGGCCAACCTGAATAGAATGCTAGTTGAGTTACTACTTCAACTACTTCTTCTTTTGTTAGTCCATGTTCTTTTCCAATTGCAAGATGACTTTTTAATTGAGGATATAATCCTTGGGCAAATAAGGCTGATATAGTAATTAAACTTCTATCTCTTGCAGACAACTTATCTTCTCTTGACCATACCTCTCCAAATAATACATCATCATTTAATTCAGCGAATTTAGGTGCTAACTTACCTAAATTATCTCTACCTGCTGTTTGTTTTTTCATTTTTATTCCTCCTCCAAACTTTTAAATTTTTCTACTTTCATACTTAAATGATATTTATTTCTTAAATCTGCTATTTCTTTCATCATTTCTGATTTATGATGTATATCTAATGCTTCTTCATTTTTCCATTTATCAATTAACATTACTGTTTCAGAGTCATCCATCGGAAAGAAATATTCATATCTTTCATTTCCGTCTTCTTCTCGTACTCTATCTACGATACCACTAGATACCATTTCTTCTGCAAACTTCTTTGCACTTCCATCTTTTCCAGTATAATAAATATTTACTATTAAACTCATGAGTCCACCTACATTTCAATCCAACTTGTTATGTCATTTTCTGATACATTACTTGAAAGTCTTTTATCACTTATAAAGTTAATATTGTTATAAGTATTTTTTAATGTATTAAAACTATTATTTACACTAGATCCACCTGAGGTTGCAAATACATATACTTTTTTATTTTCTAAATTATTTTCTTCAATAAATGTATTGATAATTGTTGGAGCTAAATCCCACCATATAGGAAATCCTATTAAAACAGTATCATAATCATTTAAATTAGAAACTTTATTTTTTATTTCTGGACGAGACGTGCTATCTTTCATTTCAATTGATGAACGACTACTACTATCATTCCAATTTAAATCAGCATCTGTATATTTATTTGTAGGTTCAATTTCAAATAAATCTCCTCCTGTAATACTTGCAATCTTTTCTGCAACTTTTTTTGTTGTACCACTTGCTGAAAAATAACTAATTAATATTTTATTCATTTTTATCTCTCCTTTTTTATTAATTATTTATACTGTCAATCCATTCATTAATGTCATTTTGAGTAGCTCCAGATGAAAATCTTTTACCATCAGTCCAGTTAATATCTTTGTTATAATTTTTTAAAGTATCTAGACTTTCTTCAATTCCTGAACTTCCAGAAGTACAGAATGGTATAACTTTCTTTCCACTTAAATCATTAGTATCTAAAAATGTTAAAATTATTTTTGGAACATCTCCCCACCAAATTGGATAACCTAAATAAATAACATCATAAGAATCAGTTTCAAGATTGTTTTGAATTTCAGGTCTTGATTTAGAATTATTTTGTTCTTTATTAGCTCTACTATTTTTATTATTATAATCCAAATCATCATCTGTATATTCATATTTTGGTTCTATTTCTATAGAGTCTCCTCCTGTTTTATTCTCAATAAAATCTGCAACTTTTCTTGTTGTACCAGTTGCAGAGAAATAAATGATTGCAACTTTCTCATTTGATGTTTCATTATTTGTATTTACTTTACTATTTTCATTAGTATTATTTGTTTTTTTATCACTCTTGTTAGAGTTAGAACTCATAAACCAAAAACCAATTCCTCCTATTGCAATAATTACTATTGCAACTATTAAAACTATTATTTTTTTATTCATTTTTTAAACCTTCTTTCTTTTAATTTAATTTTTTATCTTTCAATAGCATTTCAAGATTTTTAGAATATATTTTTTCTTTATCTTTATTTGAAATAGGTAATTCATCAATAGCACTTTCTATTTCTTTAGTAGCACCATTAGGCATAATTCCAAATGGAGCATCAGTACCATATAATACATGATTTATTCCAAAATAATATATAGCAAGTTCCAAAGCTTTAGAGTTTCCAAGAATTGCTGTATCAACATAGAATTTTTTGAAATCATCTTTTTTAGCCTTAATTATATTATCAATTCTTCCTGCAAAGAATGGTATCATAGCTCCTGCATGATGAACTACTATTTTTATATTAGGACACTCTGTAAATATATCAGAATTCACTAAATCTAACATAGCAAGAGATAATTCATATTCCCAACTAAAGACAATATTATTATCTGGCTTTCTATTATCAAATACAGGATGAAGTAAAACAAGCAATCCTAAATCAGCACATTTTTTAAGTATTGGTCTAAACTCTTTATCAGCAATGCTTTTTCCTAAATGTCTTGTAAATACTTGAATACCTATTAACTCTTTAGATGTAGAAATTTCATCTAAAATTTTTAAAGATTCTTCTACATTATTAAATGGTAACATTCCTATGCCAAAAGAGAACATATCATGATTTTCTTTAATGCAATTTATGAGTTCAAGATTTGCTTCTCTACATAGTCTTGCAGATTGTTCTTTATCACAATAATCTTCGGCATTAATATTCGCATAACTTATGATTTGTTTAGTCGTACCATTCCATAACTTTCTTCTAACACTTAAATCTTTTAAAGATTCAATATTAGTAAAAGCATAAGTTTTTGGAATATCAGAATCAATACTTAACATCTTCCCATAATAATTTGGTAATAATACATGAGCAAATATATCTATCTTTTCCAATTTCTAAATCTCCTTTCCTAATTTATATGCTTCTTCGTAATATTTTTTAGGCATCATAGATACTGTTCCACAACCCTTTCCATATATTCTTCCTGAATCTTTAAAATGCATGTATTCAAAAAGTATATCGAAATATTTATCAATTGCTCCATAAGTCCAATTTTCATCACTATTCCATGCTGTCATAATTACTGCAGCTTTTAAATTTTTATTTGTAATTTGCATAGTTCTTGCATAAAACCTATCTATCATCATTTTTAGTTGAGATGAAACATTATAATAATAAACTGGGGATGTAAAAACTATGGCATCAGATTTTAATATTTTTTCTAAGATTTCATTTCCTTTATCCTTCTGAATACAATTACCATTCATACCACAAGCATCACACCCCATGCATGGATTTATATTGATATGTGCTAGATCAATTACTTCAACTTCTTTTCCACTTTCACTTGCACCTTTTACAAATTCTTCTACTAATGTATTAGAAGTTCCTTTTTTATGGGGACTTCCTGATAAAACAACTATTTTCATTTAACTCCTCCTAATATTTTTTCAAGTCCCATTTTGATTAGTTCTTTATCAGTATAAAAATTATATTTAAAATCAGCATTTTTTATTGCTGTTTTCATTTTTTTAGTTACTGAAGTATAAGGATAAACTCCTACTAAAAATGGTAAGAAAGTAAAAGTTATTTCTTCTGCTTCTTTTTTTCCTACATTTAAGAATTTAGAGAAACATTCTTCTAGTAAAGTAACTGATGATTTGAATGCTATTTTAAAAGCAGTAATACTTTCTACTCTACTATTCGCTTCCATTTCAAACATATTCATAGATATGAGTTTTAATAAAGTTTTTCTTTTTAAAAGTGAATTTGTAATTTCATCTATAAATTTCTTTTTAGATAGTTTATTATTATTTTCTAGTATATTAGATAAATCTTTATTCCATTTTAAATATTCACTTTGTACAAGTCCTAAAAATATTTCTTCTTTTGTTTCAAAATAATTGTATATAGATGTTCTACCAAAACTTATTTGTTCTCCAATAAGTTTAATATTAATATCTTTAAAATCTAAATTTTTATACAATTTTTCACAAGCACTTATAATTTCTTCTTTTCTAATATCAGTTAATTCTTTCTTCATACAACACTTCCTCTGACACACTGTCAATATAATTATATATCTATAATGACACTGTGTCAATATATATTATGGTATTTTTTATAAAAATTAAAAAAGCTATCAAATTAATGATAACTTTACTCATATAAATTGTAATTTGTAAAACTATTTAATTATAGAATTTTTTATTACTAATCTTGATTTTTAAATGGGTGTTTTAATTTATTGATTATTTCATTACTAACAATCTTTTTTGAAACATTATATATTTCTGTTGATTTGTCTAAACTTATACCTAATTTAATTACTAATTCACTTATTATTTTATCTTTATTCTTTTTACTTATAAAAAAGTTTTTCTCTAATATATCATTAACTAATATTGTTTTGTTTTTATTTAAATCTGTTTGTTTAGAAAGTTCATTTAAAAATTCTTTTTTATTC
>CANQHJ010000024.1 GCA_947623665.1 uncultured Bacilli bacterium | reverse complement strand
TCTCAGATTGTGTGAGTATGGACTTTCCTCAATACTGCTATGAGTACCGCGTTTGTCAAAGTATTAATTTTTATTCTTCATCTTGTCCATAGACCATCTTTTCAAGACGTGCAAGTCTTCTCATAATATCAACATTTGTAACCTCAGGTGTATCTGAATTCTTCTTTGCAATCTCTACATTAGTTTCCATATTACGAAGTTTTTGTTTTAATTTCATAATTTCTCCAAGTAAATCTGCTTTTTCTTGTTCTAAAGAATTTATGATATTAAAAAACTGTTCATAATCTCCTATAATCACATCCAAAAACTGATCTACTTCTTTTAATCGATAACCACGTGTGTCAATCTTAAATTCTTTTTCTAAGATTTCTTGTGGTGTTAGTGTTACTTTATTTTGATACATCGTCATCACCAATCCCTTTACACTTAATATTATCTCTTAAAATAAGAACTTTGTCAATTTTTAATATAAATATTTTTCAATGTGATTTTTGCAACTCTTATATTATCATACATCTTATTCATAAATCTTATAATTTCTATTTCTAACATTTCACTAATCCTCCCTATTTTTATTCTATAATAAATCAAAAAATTTTTCTTTATTTTCGACAGAACTAGATATTATTCGAACAAATTTATTTTGATTTACTCTTTTTTACTATTTAAAAGCAAAAAAAATTTGCTTTAAAAATTTAAATTTGCTACAATGACATTAGAAAGGTAATTTAAGATTCAACAGTTATCAAAAATTACTTTGCAAAAAACACAAGGAGGTGAAGGTAATGTCAACAATCAAAGCAGATTCAGCATCTTTTGATACAATCATCAACAACTTTAATATGGCAAAAGAAAATTATATTAGTGAATTAACTAGACTTTCAAATCTAATTGATGAAATTACAAGTGGAAACATTAAAGGTGTTCTTGCTGAAGATTTAAAAAATAAATACGAAGCAAAAATAGATACTTTTAACGCATTAAAAACTTCACTTGAAAATGCTGGAGAATATGCACAACAAAAAAATGTAAGTTTTAATAATATGATTTCCGATGTACAAAGTGGAATGCAATAAAATAAAGGAGGATATTTATGAATTTAGAAATAAGACCTGGTGCAGCACTTGATGATGCACAGGAAATAGATAACATAGTTGGAAGAATGAAAGCAGCTATGGAAGAATTAAATACTATCATTCTTAATAATATGGGACCTGTTGGTTCTGAAAAGCCAATCAGTACAGATTGGGCTGGAAACTTATTATCAGAATGGACAAATTATTATAGTACTGATATACCTGCTACTATGGATGCAATGCAATTAAGTGCATCAAATCTAAGACAAGCAGTTGATGCTGCAGTACGATATAGTCAATCTAATTAGAAAAGAATCAAAGTAAATTAGTAAAATATCATTTTCTAATTTACTTTTTCGTAAAAGGAGATTTTTTATGAATAGTGGGATAACTAGTGAAAGTCAACTTATTGACATAGAAACTATTAGAAATGGATGTAACCAATTAAAAGGTGCAGCTGATGATTTTGACAAAGTTGGAGATTATGTTAATAATACTGGTGATAATAGTGGAGTCGATGTTTTTTCTGTAGATAATAAATCTTTCGGACCTAGTATAAAATCTCTAGGAGAAGCTATTAAAGGAGTTAAATCTCAAATAGTTGCTGAAGCAGAAAATATTCTAAGTTCAGCAGAAAAAATTTATGCAAGTCAAAAAGCAGAATTGCAAGCATATAAAGATAAACTAGAAAAAGAAAAGCAAGAACAAGAACAAAACAAAAATAATTAAGATTTGAGGTGTGTAATATGGCGGAAATATCATATGACGCAGGTAAAACTGCAAATGTTATTAATGAACTTAATAACGCAAAATCTCAATTAAATGGCACAACTCAAGCATTACAATCAGCAGTTAATGTTATTTTAAGCGCAAGAGGAATTGAACAGGTAGATACTTCTATGCTTCCTGGAATTATTGAAATGCCTAATAAATGTCAAGAAAAACTTTCAAAGCAAGCAAACCAAATTAGTACAAGTGCAGAAAAAGTAGAAGCATATAATGCCGATGTAAGTGGAGCTAATGGATTAGTTAGAATGTTTGCATCTAAATTTATGTTTCACACTTTCCTAATCGAAGGTGTTTTAACTGCAGGTGAACAAATAGTTGATGGAGCAGCATCTGCCGTTGGTTGGATAGCAGGATTTTGGGATAAAAATACAGAAGAAAACATTGCTAAATGGATAAGAAAAGATCATGTTGGAGATTTCTTTGCTGAACAATATGGTGAAGGTGGTTCTTTATACGAAATGAATAAATATAGCTATATATCAGCAAATGGAACTGCAGCTAATTTGATCAAAGTTGCTGGAATTGCAACTGGTTATGCATTAACTGTTGCTGCTGGTGGTGCTGCCTTAGGTGCCGTATCTGGTGCAGTTGCTGGAACTGGTGCAGTAGCAGGTGCTGCCTCTGGTGCATCACTTGCCAGTAGTTCAGTATTTGCACAAGCGGCTGTTGCAGGTGTAGGAGGTCTAGGTTCTGGTACTCAGTCCGGCCTAAGACAACAAAGTGAAGATAACCTGAATTTCAATGAAGCATTAAAACAAGGAGTAAAACAAGGAGCAATACAAGCAGGAACTGTTTTTGCCGTTAATGCTGCTTTACCTTATATATCAAAAGGAGTGAGTGCACTTAAAGGAACGTTCAGTGGTAATACTACTAGTACTGCATTAACTGTAGTCGATGATGCATCTTCAGCTACTAGTACTGCACTTTCTACTGTTGATGATTTTGCTGATGATACTTTAGAAAGTATGACTGAAAAACTTTATAACAAAGAGATTACCGTAGACGAATTTAAAAATTGGGCTACTCAGAATAAAGCATCAGTTTATGCAGAAAGAGATTACCTTATCAACGAAGGAAAATGGGACTCTATTTATCAAAAAGGTCATGAAGTATTCGTTGACAATTTACCTGAAGCTAATGTTGTAGATGATGTTGTATCTGATGTTTCATCATCTAATGCTGCATCAGAAACAATCAATCCAACAGCTGAAAGTGTAGTCAATAATATAGCACCTATTTCAAACTCAACTACTGGAAGCACTATTTCTAGTGAAGTGTCTGGAGTATCAGACGATGTAGTTTCTGGAATATCAAATGAAGTATCTGGAGCATCAGATGATGTAGTATCTGGATTACAAACAGTTAGTCAAAATCCAAACGTAGCACCTATTGCAACTGAAAGTAGTAATTCATTAGGTAGTGTTGCTAGTGAAAGTTCTGAAGGAATTACTTCAGGACTAGCAACAAGTACAGCATCTACTGTTGGAACTGCTAATAGTCCTGAAAATATAAATATTGCTGATACGGGATCAATTACCGAACCTACTGGAAATTCTATTACTGATATAAATACTACACCTAATGAATTTTCTGACACTACAACATTTAATACAAGCCCCGATTCAAATACTATAGTTGAAAATACCCCTGCTCCATCAAATGCAGCAATAAACACTTCATCAACAGAAGCATCTGGAATTGCTACTCAAACACCTACGAATACTAACATAGTAGAATCAACACCAAACGAACCACCAGTTATACCATCAGAACCAGCTACATCAAGTTCTACTTTTCAACCTGCGCAATCAACTGGAGGAAATCCAGCTATTACAGTTGCTCAACAACCAGATGACCCTAACCCTAGTCCATTAACTAATTTAAATATTTCACAACCAAGTGTACAAGAACCTACACCATCAATTGATGCTACTCCAACAGATTATCCAGAAACCACACCAACTGGAACAACACCTGTTGATACAACATCATCAAATTCATTTGGAACAACACCTATTGATTCAACACCATCAACCTCATCTGGAACAACACCTATATCTGATAACTCTACTAATGGAATTATAAATTCTCAACCAGATAATCCAATATCAGATACAATTACTAATACACCAGAAAACATTCAAGAGACTATAGCTGAACCTGAAATAACTTCAGATAGTCCAAACCCAACTCCAGAACAATCTTATCAACCAGAACCTGAAATTATATCTGATAGTCCTTATTCAAACACTATTGAACAAACAGAAAACATAGAACCAAGCCTAAATGAATATGAGACTATACCAAATACAAACATCAATGAATATGAAGAAATACCAAACACAAATGTAAATGATAACTCTAATAATATAAAAGATTATTTTACAGCAGGAATTATTGGAGCAGTTGGAGGAGCAACAAGTGCTATTGTTGGTTCTAATATAAAAAATAAAAAAGAAAAGGAAAAAGAAGAAGAAAGGATAGAAGAAATATGAAAGAAAGATTCTTACCAATAGGAACTATTGTAATGCTTAAAAACGGAACAAAGGAAGTAATGATAACTAGTTATTTAGTTTTCTCAAAAGAAGCAGCTTCTAAAAATGAAAAAGTCGAAATGTTTGAATACGGAGGTTGTGCCTATCCAGAAGGTATCCTAGATACTAATACATCTTTAGCATTCAATCATAATCAAATCGACAAAATTATCTATATGGGATATGAAAATGATAGATATAAAGAAATTTCTAAAGCTTTAAATTCAGAATTTGAAAAAGTAAAAGAACAAATAGAAAGTGGAAATATATAATAAAAAAAGTAAGCAACTCTAATTCAAAATTAGAGACTTACTTTTTTATAATAAAGGTGATTTTATGAAAGAATTTCTAAAGAAAAATAAAATTAAATTTCTAATTGCTTTTACTCTAATAATTAGTCTAACCTTTACAACATATTATATTTATACAAATAACACACCAAAAGAAACTATAAGTCCTAAAGTAAAAGAAATTATTAAAAAAAATAAAACAAACAAAAATCAAAATACTAACAACGATAATAAACAAATAGAAAAAAAAGATACTTATATAAATCAATTACCAAATTACCGAAATCAATATAATAATCAATCAATATTTGGTAAACTTGTTATACCTGAATTAGAAATAAATACTTTAGTTACTAAAACAAATAATAATAGTTATTATATAGACCATGATATTTATAATAATTACAGTATATTAGGAAATCCTTTTTTCGATTATAGAAATAAATTTTTATCAACAGACAGACAAATAAATATTTATGGACATAATACACAAAGTGAAAAATACTATGATTCACTACCATTTACAAATCTAGAAGCTTATACAGATGAAAATATTTTTAATACAGTAAAAAATATTTATTTAGAAATAGATGAAAGACAACTTATTTTTCAAGTGATTGCAGTAAAAATCATTACTAACAATGACAATGAACATATGAAATTAGTTTTTTATAGTGATGAGGACTTTTTAAATCATAGTAGAAAACTATTAGATAATACTCTTTTCAATGATAACACAGAAATAACTGCCTCTGATAGATTACTTGTTTTACAAGCATGTCATTATAATCCAAAAGGATCTTATCTACTAATTATTGCCAAAGAAAAAAAAGTATAACATATCTCCAAAAAAAGAATATTTTATTTAGTAACATATTCTTTTTCTTTGCTCAATTATAAGAAAAATTATTGACGACATTATCAATATATAGTATATTTTATATAGGTAAATTAATAATAAAGAAGGTGAAAAGATGATTCTTTATATTGCAGATGACAAAAAAATAGACAAATATTATTTTCAAAATACTAACGATAATTTTTTATTTAAATACATTCCAAGTAATATAGATATCGAGTACTTTTTTAACATTTTTTACAAAGATAACAAATGGTATTTCAAAAATGAAGATAACTTTAAAATTAAAGATCCAGATAACTTTACCAATGATCCAGTATTATTAAAGGAAAATACTAAATATCCTTTAGAAATTTTAGGAAATGAAAGTAATATAACTATGTATTGTTGTGATTCTAACCCCAGTGAAAATAGAAGTTTTCAAATAGATCCTAATAAGACTACTAGTATATTCATAGGTAATGGAAAAGAATGTCAGATATTTGAATCTAATTTATTAGACTATAAAGAAAATGTCAGAATTAATCTAGAAAAAAATAAATGGTATTTACTTAATAACGAAGATCCTAACTGTAACTTATATTTAAATAACAAAAAAATAACAAAAAAAGTACTAAAACGTGGAGATATTATATTTATAAATGGTATAAGAATAATATGGATGAATGAATTTATCAAAATATTAGATACTACTGCTATAAAAGTACGAAGATTACCACCAATAAAAAATCCAGAATTATCACACTATAGTGAAAGTACTACAGAAGAAGAAAATCTTAATCTATACGAAGAAAGTGATTACTTTTATCATAAACCATACTTAAAAGATACAGTAAAAACCAGAAAAGTAGTTATTGATTATCCACCAAAAAAAGAAATAAGAGAAGATTTACCAGCATGGCTTTCAATAGGATCAAGAATAACTATGGTAGCTTTCTCATTTGTAATGGTTTTAAATGCCTATAATACATATCTACAAACTCAAGATTTTGCATCTACTATACCATCATTATTAATTGCAGGAGCAATGATTATAGGATGTTTAATATTTCCAGCACTCACATCGAGATATCAAAAAAAACAATCCATAAAAAAAGAAAAATTACGTCAAGAAAAATATAGTAGTTATCTTTCAGAAAAAGTTGAAGAAATAAAACAAAACCTAAGCAATGAAAAAAATATAATGTTAAAAAATAATCCTAATGCTCGTGAATGCTATGAAATACTTAAAAATCAAAAAAACAAAATTTGGAATAGAATTATCACAGATGATGATTTTCTTTCAATACGAGTTGGAATTGGAACATTACCATCAACACTTATAGTAGAAGCCCCTAAAAAACATTTTGAATTATATGATGACAACCTATTTGAAACAGTTTATAAAGTATCAAATGATTCTAAAAATTTATATGATGTTCCTATAACTACATCTCTTTTAAAAAATAATATTTCATCAATTATAAGTGATGTAGCATTTAAAGATATTTATATTAATGGACTTGTTTTACAACTATTAACTAATCACAGTGGAAAAGATTTAAAAATTGTTGTTATGACATCAGAAAAAAATAAAAACAAATGGGAATATTTAAAGAATGCTACTCATTGTTGGAATGATCAAAAAACATTCCGTTATTTTGCCACTAACTTAGATGAAATGAAAGAAATATCCACTGAACTTGAAAAAGAACTTTCATTTAGAAGAGATCAAGACAGACAAACATCAAGTAAAAGTGATTTTATCGAAGATGATCCAACTGCAAGTAAAAAAGATGTTTATAAAAGTTTTAAAACATATTATTTAATAATAATTGATAATTATAAGGATGCAAAAAGTACTTCATTAATAAATGATTTGACAGAAATAAAAAGAAACTTTGGTTTTTCATTACTATTCATAACAAATAGTATCCAAGAATTACCTAATTCATGTAATAACTTTATTTATGTTAATGAACAAGACAAAGTAACATGCATTTTAAATAAAAATGAAAATGGAAAAACACAAATTGACTTTAAGCCTGAATATTATGAATCATTAAATCTAAATAAAGCTATTTCTATCATATCAAATATTCCAATTCAATCAGAAAAATCATCTCTTTCATTCCCAGCAAATATTTCCTTTTTAGAAATGTATCGTGTAGGAAGAATAGAACAATTAAATATTTTAAATAGATGGCAAACTAGTAATCCAATAAATTCACTACAAGCACCAATTGGAATATATTCAAATGGAGACTTATTAAAACTAGATTTACATGAAAAAAGTCATGGACCACATGGATTAATTGCTGGTTCAACTGGTTCAGGTAAATCTGAATTCTTAATAACTTATATTATATCAATGGCAGTTAACTATCATCCTGATTATGTACAATTTGTTCTAATAGACTATAAAGGTGGAGGTCTAGCAGGAACATTCGAAAGTCGAGATACCAATAAAAAAATACCTCATATTGCAGGTACTATCACTAACCTAGATACCTCTTCTATTAACCGTGCATTAATATCAATAAATAGTGAACTCACAAGAAGACAAGAAGCATTTAATAAAGCTAAAAACCTACTTGGAGAAAGTACAATTGATATTTACAAATACCAAAAATATTATCAAAGTGGAGTCTTAAAAGAACCTATACCACATCTAATAATAATATCAGATGAGTTTGCAGAATTAAAACAACAACAACCAGACTTTATGCAACAACTAATTTCAACAGCCAGAATCGGTCGTAGTTTAGGTGTACACTTAATTCTTTCAACACAAAAACCTAGTGGTGTTGTTAACGAACAAATTTGGTCAAACTCAAGATTTAAAGTTTGTCTTCGTGTACAATCTAAATCAGATAGTATAGAAATGTTAAAAAGACCAGAAGCAGCAAGTATAAAAGAAATAGGAAGATTCTATTTACAAGTTGGAAATAATGAAATATTTGAAGAAGGACAAAGTGCTTGGACTGGAGCACCTTATATACCAGCAGACAAAATAGTTAAAAAAGTTGATAATTCCATAGACTTTATAGATAATATAGGTCATAGTATACTTAAAGTTGATAATGTAACTCAACAAAAAAATATAAATCAAAATGGTGAAGAACAATTAACAAGTTTAGTAAATTACTTAATTAAATTAGCAGATGAACAACATATAAATAGTAGAACCCTTTGGTTAGAACCATTACCAAAAGAATTATTTATTACAGACTTAAAAACTAAATACAATTTTCAACCTAAGTTGTTTCAACTTGAAGCAATTGTAGGTGAATATGATAATCCATCTAAACAACAACAAGGACTTGCTTCACTTAATATAACAAAAAAAGGACATGTAGCTATATACGGAGCTACTGGTAGTGGAAAAGAAAATTTAATATATACTTTCATATCATCTTTATGTATAATGCATAGTCCTCTAGAAGTTAATTTTTACTTAGTAGATTTTGCATCAGAAACTATGAAAATGTTTTCCCTACTACCTCATGTAGGAGATGTAGTTTATAGTAATGAAAACGAAAAAATACACAACTTATTTGCCTTTATAGCACAAGAAATAAATGCAAGAAAAGCTCTTTTTGAAGATTATATGGGAAGTTATGAAACATATAATGCAAAATCTCAGAAAAAACTTCCACAAATAGTAATAGTTATATCAGGTTATGATAGATTTATCGAAATTAATGAAGCCTATCGTGATTCACTAACTGATATCTTAAGAGAAAGTAGTAGATATGGAATATACTTCATAATTAGTACAACTTTAAATAATGCAATAGGATATCGTATAAGCCAATTATTCCCTAATAAAATATGTCTACAACTACAAGATAATATGGAATATAGAAATTTACTTGGAGCAGCTAGAAATCAAATTCCAAGTAATATATTTGGTAGAGGATTAATGAAAATTCATGAAGAAATATTTGAATTCCAAACAGCAATCCTTTGTAAACAAGAAGCATTTACTCAAACAATAGAAAACTTTGCCAACGAATATAATAAAACAAATCCATATAAAGCTACTAATATCAAAGTTTTACCATCTAGTGTTCTTGCAAAAAATATGATAAAAGATGGACAAGTTACAAGTCTAAGAAATATACCTGTTGGTATATATAAAGAAGATCTAACAATAGTTAAATATGATTTTATGAAATTTAAAGTTACTCCAATAATTACAAATTTCTTAGATGAAAAAATCTCATTTATTAATGCTTTAGTAGAAGAAATAAATTCTATTCCTAATACTGTTATTCAAATAGTAGACTGTCTAAATTTATGCACAACAAAATGGCAAAATATTAATACTTATACTGATAATTTTGATATGGTATTACAAGGTATAAATAGTTCCTTAGATAATGATAAAACATCAACAGATTTAACAGTATATATATTCGTAGGAATAAGTCAATTAAAAAAATCTCTAAAACCAGAAAACACACAATTAGTAAATACAATATTTAAAAAGATAGTAAATGTAGAAAAAAGTATTTTTATAATTACAGACAATTACAATACATACAGAAGTATTGAATCAGAACCATGGTATTCAACTGCTATAAATAATACTAATGGTATCTGGCTTGGAGATGAAATTAATAATCAACTTTCATTTAAAATAAGCAATCTAAATTATAGTTATCGTAATAAAGATACTGCTTTTTCAGATATGGCTTATATAATACATAATGGAAAACAAGCCTTAATGAAACACATTGTAGATAAATCAAAGGAGGATTATAATGAATAATAACAACAAAGTTTTAGTAGATTTAATTATTCCAGAAATAGAAGAAACATATTCAATATTTCTTCCAATTAATAAAAAAATCGGGACTATAATATTACTACTAAATAAAGCAATTAGACAATTATCACATCATTCAGATTTATTTACAAAAAACAACAATTGCTTATTTAATCAAGAAACAGGAAAATATTACAATCCAGATATTATATTAAAAAATTCTGATATTAGAAATGGTACTAAATTAATACTTTTATAAAGACATAACTAAACAGTTATGTTTTTTTTATAACTTACATCAAAACAATAGAAATTTTTATAAAAGTATAGTATAATATTTAAAGGTGATAAAATGAAATATCCCGCAGGTAGTAAAACTGTTTTTACAAAAAAAGAAATAGATTATTCTAACAGAGGAATGAATCTAGAAGAAGATATAAATCTATCTAATGAATACTATAGAAGTATAGATAAAGCATATATTTATAAAAAACCTACACCTATACAGATTACTAAAGTAGATTACCCATCTAGAAATAAAGCAGTTATAAAAGAGGCTTATTTTCTAGAGCCATCTACTACCGATTATAACGGTATATACAAAGGAAAATATATAGACTTTGAAGCAAAGCAAACTTCAAATAATACATCTTTTCCTCTTAGTAATATTCATAAACACCAAATAAAACATATAGAAAATGTAATAAGGCATAAAGGAGTGGCTTTCTTAATAATAAGATTTACAAGATTAAATGAAACCTATCTTTTAGAAGGAGAAAAATTAATTGATTACATAAACAATAACACTAAGAAATCCATACCACATTCATATTTTTTAAAAAATGCAACATTATTAAAAAATGAATATAGGCCTAGAATAGATTATTTAAAAATTGTTGATGAAATTTTGGAGGTAGATAAAAAATGAAAAAATTATCAAAAGTAGGATGGGCATGTGTTGCTGGGGTTATCCTTTTATTAGTATTTTGTTACATATATTTTGGACTAATGTTTACTATCATTACAGCAGCCGGTATAGGTATAATTATAGGACTTGCCCATTTAATAGAAAAGTTAAATAAAAATAAAAAACAAAAAAAGATACTATCTATTATATTGATAATACTATTAACACTAGGAGTTTTATGTTTAGTAACATTTGTTGGATTCTTAATTTATATTGTTGCAACCGCTCCTAAGTTTAATACCAATCAATTAAATACAAAAGAAATGACTATTCTTTATGATAAAAACGAAAAAGAAATAACTAGGCTAGGTTCTGAGAAACGTGAAAAAATAACTTATGATCAACTACCAGAAGTATTAGTAGATGCTATAATTGCAACAGAAGATGCAAGATTCTTCCAACATAATGGAGTTGATGCACCACGTTTCATTAAAGCATCTCTTGGACAACTTACAGGAAACTCAAGTGCTGGTGGTGCTTCAACATTATCAATGCAAGTTATTAAAAATAGTTTTACATCAACAGATGCTACTGGAATAAAAGGTATTATAAGAAAATTTACTGATATTTATCTAGCAGTATTTAAACTTGAAAAGAATTATACAAAAGAACAAATTATAGAATTTTATGTAAATAACCACTTCCTAGGTGGAAATGTATACGGAGTTAAAGAAGCAGCACTTGCTTACTTTGGAAAAGACGTAAGTGATCTTAACCTTAGTGAAGCAGCAATAATTGCTGGAATGTTCCAATCTCCAAACTACTATAGACCTAATGTTAATCCAAAAAATGCAACTGCAAGACGTGATACAGTTTTAAAATTAATGGTTAAACACGGATATATAACAGAAGAAGAAAGAAAGAAAGCTGCTGATATTCCAATTGAATCATTAACAATAGAAGATGCACAAACAGAAGATACTCATACTTATCAAGCATATATTGATACAGTAGTTGAAGAACTAGAAGATGAATATGGAATTAATGCTTATGTTACTCCACTTAAAGTATATACTAATATGGATCCTGAAAAACAAGATGCCATAAATGATATAATGAACGGTGTAACATTTAATTGGGCAGATGAATTTGTTCAATCAGGTGTATCAGTACTTGATTCACAAACAGGAAAAATACTAGCAATTGGTGCTGGTAGACATAGACAAGGTGTTAATACATTCAACTATGCAACACAAATGAATAGACAACCAGGATCAGGAGCAAAACCATTATTTGATTATGGACCTGGTATGGAATATCAAAACTGGTCAACATATGGATATAACACAGGAGATGATACATACAAACAATTTGTAGATGCCCCTTATACATATTCAGATGGAACAGTTCTACACAACTGGGATAATAGTTTTATGGGAACAATGACTCTAAGACGTGCTCTTGCATTATCTCGTAATATTCCTGCAGTTAAAGCCTTCCAATTAAATGATAATAAGAAAATAATAGAATTTGTCGAAGGATTAGGAATTAAACCTGAAATTGCAAGCAATGGTAAAATACATGAAGCACATGCCTTAGGAGCATTTAATGGAGTTACACCACTTCAAATGAGTGCAGCCTATGCAGCATTCTCAAACGGTGGATATTATAACAAACCATACTCAGTAACTAAAATAGTTTATCGTGATACAGGAGAAACTGTAAAACATAAAAGTAAAAAGAAAAAAGCAATGAGTGATTCCACAGCATACATGATGGCATCAGTATTACAAGACGTTACCTTCACTGGAGGAAATGGTAAATCAATTCCTGGAGTAGCTGCTAAAACTGGTACAACAAACTTAGATGAAGCAACTAAAAATGCTAGAGGTCTTGCTGATGATGCAATCGGAGATTCATGGGTAAATGGATTTACTACAAAAACTGTAATTAGTATGTGGTATGGATATGATGAAGCAACAAGAGAACACTATGCTAGAAACTTACCTGCTACAAAACAAAGAGATAGTTTATTTAGAACTTTAGCAGATAAAGTCTTTGAAAAAGAAAAAGGAACATTCACTCAACCTGATAGTGTTGAAAAAGTAAGAATGGGTGGAGGTTACGAATACTTCAAAAAAGGACATGAACCTAAATCATCAACAAGTGAATCATCAAGTAAACTTGATACTCCAACAGGATTAAAAGCAACAGTAAACGGAAATAAAGTAACAATTACATGGAACGGAGTAACACCTAAAGATCAAAAATCAGAATATGGAGCATTTGGATATAATGTATACTTCAATAATACATTAATAGCCTTTACAGAAGGAACAAGTTATACATATACAAATGCAAATCCTTACGGAACATATAAAGTAGAAGCAACATATAAAAGTTACAGTGGAGCAAAAAGTGGTCAAGCAACATTTACATTAAAAGAAGAAGAAAAAGTAAACCTAACTTATACATGTAATGAGAGTATAGCTATTAGTCAACCACTTGCTGGAATTTGTACAATATCTAATAATGGTACAACTATAACCCACGAAGTTTCATGGCAAACAGCACTAAATATAAATGGTTCTGCAAATGCACCTAGTACAGCTGGAAGTTACACATTAGAAGGATTATTCACTTATAAAGGAACAACATACAAAATTACTAAATCTATTTCAGTTACAGCTGCAGATACACCATAAAACTAAAGGTTATCAAACGATAACCTTTTTTATTATATATTTTTTCTATAAAAAAAAGAACTGATATTAATCAGCCTTTTGTAATTTAACTTTAGTATTATGTTCTTTTTTATCTCTAATATAAGTAATATCAATTGTATCACCAGGACTATATTTATAAAGTTCATATCTTAAATAAGCAGCATTTTTAATTTCTTCTCCATTAATCTTAACAATAATATCTCCTTTTTTTAAACCACCTTTAGCAGCCCCAGAATCATCTTCTACACTAGCAATAATAACTCCATTTTGAACTTCACTACCATCTTTTTCATCACTATAACGATACATAGCAGCTTGATCACTAGCATTAGCCATAGATACACCCATTACAGGCCATTCTATCTCTTTTCCTTTCTCTAAGTCATCTAAATGATTCATAACTATCTCTGATGAAATAGCAAATCCCATACCTTCTATTTCTTCTTTAACAAGTTTCATAGATATAATACCTATTACATCACCATTAACATTAAATAAAGGCCCTCCACTATTTCCTGGATTAACAGCAGCATCCATTTGTAATACTTTCATTACCCAATCTCCACTACTACTCATACTATTAACACTAACAGTAACTAAACGGTCTTTACCAGATAAAACACCAGATGTAACACTTCCACGATAATCACTTCCAAGTGGTGTTCCAATTGTAAATACTGTATCTCCTTCTTTAGTAGAAGAACTACCCTTAAGTGATACAAAAGTCTTCACTTTTGACTTATCTATCTTTAAAACAGATAAATCTAAATACTCATCAGCACCCATCTGCTTAGCAGTTAAAACCTCATCAGTTGAAAGAACAACCTTAATATCATCACCACCACTAGTAACATGATTATTAGTTAAAATATAAGCAGAATTATCATCTATCTTATATATAAAACCAGTACCAGTACTTATAAGTTCTTCATCTTTATAAGACTGTATCATTACAACAGCATCTTTTACTTTTTCAACTGAAGATGCTAAACTATTTTTTTCTGTAATTACTTGACCATTTTTAGTAATTGTTTGAGTAACACCAACAGGAGCAAACTTAAATAATGTAAAAGTAAATGCTCCTCCTATTATGAAAGATGCAACTATCAAAACACATAATTTAATATTTTTATTCATCTACATAATCATTCCCTTCTATTCGAGCTAAATCCATCCAATTATGTGGAAAGCCCATTTTTTCTAA
This sequence comes from uncultured Bacilli bacterium, assembly GCA_947623665.1. GTDB lineage: Bacteria > Bacillota_I > Bacilli_A > RF39 > UBA660 > CANRDQ01. Next base: position 6,987 of record CANQHJ010000024.1, on the reverse strand, counting down.
AACTACCTCAACATTTATACTATTTAAATTATACGCTAAATGTTCAACAGCTCTTTCAATCTCAAGCATCATATTTTGAAATTCTTCATATTGTAAAACCTGTCTCATAATGATAAGAAGTGCAAACAAATCATTTTTACCATATTTATATTCTCCCTCTTCATCTTTTTCTATATTAAGTACTTGATGATATAAATTATCATCTATACTTTTCTGTGTCCTATTTTCATATAGAATATCCTCATGAGCACACAAATTACGATAATTAGCTAAAATAGGTAAATATAAAATCATATTTTCTACACTTACACCATAAACTTTACTTATTTCCTTTTGATCTTCTTCTTTTAGAATTGAATACATTTCACTTACAATTCCAAAAGACAAAACTTTAACCATAATCCATAATGGTATATATCCATAATTATTAATATAGTGCATAGTAGCAGAATGTTGTCCACCATTAGTACGTACTTGTCTTTTCATCTTACTAATTAAATCATTAACCTGTTTTCTTCTCTCAGGATTAGAAGTAAAATTCTTTTCTTTTAAATAATCTTTTTCACGGTATCCATATTTTTTAGACAATTGATAAGAAGTAATAGATTTTAAATTATTCTCTATAATTAATAAATTTTTAAATAAAATATTTCTAAGTGTTCTATCAAATAAGAATAAGCTATATAATTCTTCAAATGTAGCGTTTTCTATATATCTCTTATCACTATCTCCATCCATAAATATATGACGATATCCATTTAAAAAGAAATAATTTTCACGAAGTAATATTCTCTTTGCATATTCTTCATCTGATATTTTCAGACCCTTAAATTTAAGAATTTCAATTTGTTCTTCAAGATTTTTAAATTGTTTACTATTCATCTATTTCTCACCTATTATTAATTATAACACAAAAGAAAAAAATAAAATACTTGTTGTATAGAAAATATAAAAACTTTTCATAATATAATTAGGTGATAATATGTTTTATAGATATGAAATAAAAAAAATAAATAATGAAGAAGTATTATTCTTATTTTTAACTATGTCTTATGAATTTTCTAAAGAATTAGATGAAGTAAATGATGAAGCAAGTTTAAATAAAAGATGTAAAAATTTTATAGAAGATAATAAGATAAAATTTAAAGGTACAAAAGTAAATTTAGTAATTGATGATATTATAGTAAAAACATTAGATATTAGAAATATTGATAATGAAATAGAACACTTAGAAACTAAAGAAACTAATTTAAACAATGATACTTTAGTATCAATAATATTAGATAATAAAGTATCAGTAGAAATAACACTAAGAGAATATTTACTAGGAGTACTAGCATCTAACTCTCTAGAACATTTAGAAGAAGAAACACTAAAAGCTTTATGTATTTTATTTAGAACTTTTGCTTACATACACTTATCAAAAAACAAAAGTATTCCAGCTACTAATAATTTTATATTATATAGACCAATTACTTATTATAAGTTATTATGGATAACACAATACAATGACATTTATAACAAATACTTAAATGTTATAGAAAAAACAGATAAAGAATTTATATCATATCAAGGAAATTATATCTTACCATTTACTCATATATGTAATAATGGATATACTGATATAAATGAAAACTATCCATATTTAACAAAAGTAAACAGCCTTTGGGATATGGCATCTCCATACTACTTAACAGTAACAGATTTTGACTATAAAACTTTAGAAAAAAGTCTAAATATAAAATCAAAAAATTTTAAAAATATAAGTATTGTAGATACTACAAGTACAAATAGAATTAAAAACTTCAAAATAGGAGATAAAATATTTAATGCAGAAGATTTATGTAAAAAACTAAATTTAAATTCTAGTGATATAACATTAATAATAAATAGAGATTATATAAGATTTATTACTAAAGGAAAAGGAAATTGTCTAGGATTAAGTCAATTTGGAGCAAACGAACTTTCTTTAAATGGATGTAGTTATATACAAATTTTAAAATATTACTTTCCAACTTGTGAAGTAAGAAAATATAAATAGAGATATTTCTATTTATTTTTTTATGTAGAAATTTTTAACATATAATTTATAACACCATTTTTAATAGAATTAGATAATTTTTTCTGATAAGATTTTTCTTGCAAAAGTCTCCTCTCTTCTGGATTAGATAAAAAACCACACTCTATAAGTACTCCAGGTACTCTAGTATTTCTATATAAATATAAATCTGTAGTAGTAAGTTCTCTTGTAGTATTAAAATCTTTTTTAAACTCTTTCATTATGGCACTACCTAATATCTTATTCTTAGGATTAATGGAATTATATAACACTTCTTGTCCTTTATGAGAAGGATTATCAAACCAATTAATATGTATAGATAAATATAAATCACTATTTTTCTCTTGAATAAATAAAATTCTCCTATATAAGTCTCCACGTTTTTTTAAAGTATCCCATTTACTAGATAAATCCTCATCTTTTTCTCTAGTCATATATACAGTAGCTCCCGCTTCTTCTAATACATTTTTTAAAACCTTAGATATTTCTAAATTAATATCTTTTTCATAAATATCTCCATACCAAGTCCCTGAATCACGACCACCATGTGAAAGTACAGGGAAAACCCGGAACTATCATTTTTTTATTAAAATTCTAAATTCCATTCTATTTCAATATCTCGTGTATTTGTTTCTTTATCTAAAACTCCAACGTATATCTTACTAATAAACTCATCAACTATTACTTTATTTAACTTATTAATATGTTTATATTTCCTTAATATTTTTCTTGCCTCTTTCTTATCTTCTTTAATAGATTCCAATTTTTTCTTTTCTTCATATATTGTATTTAATCTCTTTGTCATATTATCTATTGCTTCCAAATAATCTTTAGACAACATATCAAACATATTATCTGTTATTTTAGAATTAATCTTATCTTCATAAAGATTTTTATAATAGTTTTTGTTTTCTTCTATCTTTTTAGTAAGACTTTCTTCTTCTTTTTCTAATGCTTTTTTCATATTATAATTATCTGTGTTTTCTTTTTGTTTTTGATTATAGAGTTGTTCTAAATTTTTATTATCATAGTAATTGTCTAATAACTCATTAATTGCATTAAGTACGACTTCTTCTAATTCATCTACTCTAATAGACATATTATTATCGCAAATACTATACTTTTTTGCACCTTTACATTGTAAGTAATATCTTTTTTTCTTATTAGTTCGTTTATTTACATAACAACAAGTTCTTGTAAATATTTTTCCACAACAACTACAATAGACCTTTCTACTAAAACAATGTACATCTCCTCTTTTGTTTGCTTTTGGATGATTATTTAGTTTTTTCTGTACTATATTCCAAGTTTCCATATCTATTATTGCGTCATGTGTGTTTTCTATCTTACACCAATCCTTTTCAGGTACTCTTTTAAATTTATGGATTTTATAACCCATAGAAGTAACCTTTCCTTGTACCATATTACCAATATACATTTCATTTCTAAGCATTTGTGCTATGGTATCAGGATTCCATTTGACAGTATTATAATTACAATGGCAACATACGAATTTGCTACCTTTTTGCCTTTTATAAACTGCTCTAGGTGGAATGTTATTCTCATTAAGATAATTACATATTCTTTTATAACCAAATCCTTCAGCATACAACTTAAATATTTTTCTTACTACTTCAGCAGCCACAGGATCAATTATTAATTTATGCTTGTCATTGGGGTCTTTATCATAACCATAACAAGCAAAACTTCCCATAAAGAATCCATCTTCTCTTTTGTTTTTCAAAGACTTTTTGATATTTTGTGATAAATCATCTAAATACCATTCATTAATAAGTCCATTTATTTGACGAGATTTCTTATTAGATTCAATACTTGTATCAGCATTATCTACAATACTTACAAATCTAACTCCCCATTCTATAAACTTATTATGTAAATATCTTTCTATCACTTCCATATCTCTTGAAAATCTTGATTGACTTTTACATAAAACTAAATTAATTTTACCACTTTCACAATCCCTTATAAGTCTTTCAAAATCAGGTCTATAAGTTCCTGCTCCAGAAAAGTCATCATCAGAGTAAATATCTACAACATTCCAACCATTTTGATTAGCGTATTTTAAACACATACTTCTTTGATTTACTATACTATTACTATCATCATTTTTATTTAACTTATCTCTATCTTCATCAGATAATCTACAATATACACCTACCTTTATATTTTCTACCATAGACATTCCTCCAATCCTAGAGAAATACCTATGTAATAAATATTAAGTATATTATATCTCATATTTATTATTTTTTAAATGCAAAATTTTGACTTTCTAAAGTCATTATAACATTTAGCAATTTTTTATTAACTATTTCTTTTAATTCATCATGATTCTTATTGTCTGTTTTAAATTTATATTTTACATTATATACTACCTCCAAACTTATCTCCCCCTTTTTATCTTTTATAAATAAGATCCTCCAATCTTCTTTATATTTGTCATATTACTTATCCTCTCCTTTCATCAATACATTTCATTTAAAATAACCTCCATTTCTTTCTTCTCTTTATCATTTGATTCTACAATATTACAAAGTTCTTCATTTTTAATCCAATTAGGAACATTCTCTTTGTAATTGTTATAATAATTAGTATAATTTATATTATCTTTATTATTTTTTCTTTTATTTATATTATGATTGCAATTTTCTGCTATATCTGTACTACCTTTTTTTGCAACCCCTGTTGAAAGTTTTGTTGGTATTTTTTCATTATTAAGATATATCTTTCTTTTTGTTTTTGTATATTTTATTTCTATATATTCTAGTTTTTTTAATTTAGACAATGAATTACCAATCGTTCTCTTTGATGAATTAATATAACTTGCTAAATAGTTATTATTTGCATAACAATAACCTTTCTTTAAGGTAAGTGATACAATAAGTGATAAAACTACTCTATCTGTATTAGATAAACACTTATCATTAAATACTATTCTTGGAGTCATAATAAATTCACAATCTAAACTTAAAATAATTGATTCCTCTTTTCTAAAATGATAATATAAGGGTTTCCCATAATACTACACATTAGGTCAAAAAGGGCGTAAAGCCCCTGAGGTGTTATTTTAAATCCTAACCCCACGGATTGTTGTTTGAAATAACATATATAATTTTTATTAATAGTTCTTTGAAATATATCTTATCTCAAACTATATCTTATATTTCTATAAGATTAGTGCTAACATAAGCCTATAATATCTTACTGCACTTTCTTAACTAACGCTTTTTGGCTCTTTAGTTAAGTTTAATTGTGTACATACCATTTGAATATTCTTTATATATTAGATATTTTAATTGTTCTAATCTTTCAAGATTTTTCCTTAATCCTTTATTTTTTATTTTCATATATTTTTGAAGTTCCCCTATATTTATATCTATTATGAATCTGTTGTAACCTTTGGTGTTAATATACCCATAAATATATTTTGCTTCTGTTGGAATCCTCTTGTCTTTCCATATCTTGTTTGGTATCTCAAAATTGTTCTTTCCCATTTTTCACCTCCTTTGTAAAAAATTAACATTTTAATTTTAATTGTTAAATTTAATTAACACATTTAATATATCTCATAATTACTAACTTGTCAACACTTTTTGAAACATTTTAGTATATTTTGTTGAAAATAATTAACATATATGATAGTATTAATATGTGAGGTGGTTTATATGCAAGATAAAAAAATTGGCAAAATAATTGCTGAAGCACGAGAAAAGGAAGGTCTTTCTCAAAGACAACTTGCAAAGATTGCTAAAATAAGTAATGCTCAATTATCTAAAATAGAATCAGGAGAAATAGAAGTTCCAAATCCTAAAACGTTAAGAAAACTTAGTCAATATATAGATGTAAATTATAATGAGATGATGTATATGATTGGTTTAGGTATGGAAGTAAGTCCTTTAAATCCTTTTATAAAAGACTATTATGGAAAAATGGATTTAGAAAAACTTGATGAAGCAGAAATAAATGTTTTAGGTAGTTTAAAAAATTTAGAACAATTAGTTCAATCTTGTAAAGAAAACTTAAACAAAAAAATACCTGACGTTGAAAAAGATTTATTATTACATACAATAGAAGATACAGAATATCAAATAAACACATCTAAAGAAATTATTAATTTGATTCAAAGTCTTAAAGTAGAAAGGAGAAACAAAAATGCTAAACATAAAAAATAGTTTAAGAAATATCACAACAATACTAATGAATATTTTTATGGTAATTAGTCTAATTATAGTATTAGTTTTTAAAAACGATTATGGCTATGCAATGTATTGGGTTATAACACCATTTTTAATGATATTAGTATTATCAATAATACAAAAATGGAGTGTAAGAGGACTAAATGCTGATACTAAAGAATCAAAAGCAATTCAAAGATCATTTGATGATACAACTACTCTAGCAACTGTATTCTTCGGAATGGTATATCTAACAATACAAGGAATACAATCATTTAAGGGAAACTTAACTAACAATCCTATAACTATAATATCATTTTTTATAATAATGTTATTATATGAACTATTTACTTACCTATCAATATACAACGCAAAGAAAGAAACTGCTCGTTTATTAGAAAAACAATACAATAAGAAGAAATAGAAAATAACCTTTTTGCATTTGCAATTAGGTTATTTTCATTAAAAAGACGAGGCACGTTTTGTTGAAACAAGTTTCAATGAAAGTGGCGATAGTCTTTTTCTTTTTTATGAAAACGTAAGTTGAAATAAAAAAGGCAATATATTACTTACGTTAGTTTGTAATATATTGCTTATGGGGTTTCAAAAGGGGAATCCCCCTTTGCACACTCGTTATTGGCTCTGCCAATATCGTAGTATGTTACTAACTTGTATAAAAGTTAGTTATCTCAAAAATCCATTAGTTACGAAGTTTCTTTTGGATTTTTGCGT
>CANQHJ010000023.1 GCA_947623665.1 uncultured Bacilli bacterium | reverse complement strand
CATGGGTTTCTTTCCAATTTATAACAAACTATTAAATTATTTCAAATTATTATTGACTTTTAATAGTTAGTCACCTCTACCTAACTACAACTTCATATGAAGAATCATATGCCTTTATCCATTTTTTATAAAATTCTTCAAGAACTACTCGTGCTTGTTCTTTTGCTGATGGAATTAATTTATTATCCTTTTTACTCTTATCCATTACTGTTTGTTGACATAAGACTCTTGCATTTGGTAATTCATCTGCAGGTACTTCATTACCATTTAAAAACTTAATTGAACCAATATTAGGCTCACCTTTTATAGTAGCATCTGGCATCTCAACTACTATTTGTTTTTTTACATCATCTACTGTAACTTTTACCTCTTTAAAATCTATTCCTGCAGTTATAGTACCTTTACAAGAAACAACATATTTAAAATCATTAATATCATTTGATGACATATCACAATCATCATTCTTCTTGCATTTTTTTGCAATTACATTATAAGTAATATCAACAGTTTCAAGTTCACTCTTCTCTACTATTTTTTCAAGAGATGTTTTTACTTTTAAAACAATCTGTCCATCTTTTCCCTTAAATATAAACTTCACAAATAATAAAACAAGAATAATAATTAGAAAAACTAATAATATTTTTTTAATAAATCCCCCATGTTTTTTCTTTTCTTCTTTTACTTCATCACTTTTCATAAACTACTTTCTCCTCTACTACTATAAAATACATCACTATCTTCTAAATAATTTTATCATAAATATTATACACAGTAAATAAAAGAAAACAATGATACCATTTCCAAATTGTAGATATCTGTAAATATATTATAAAACAGTAAAAACTAATTTCTTTATTATGATAAAAATTGTAAAATAAAAAAGAGAATGTTACAATAAAAATAATTTAAAGGAGATGAAGAAAAATGCAATTAAAAGTCAAAATCAATCTAAAAAAACCTTTAACACTCCCAGTACATTATAATGCTATTTTACAAGGAATCATTTATAATGCAAGTGATAGTATTAATCATTCTTACACAAAAAAAATACATGATGAGGGAAAATCAAAAAATGGTGTAAATAAATTTAAATATTTTTGTTTTAGTAAAATTAAAGGAAAATATATTTTTGAAAATCATAAAATTACTTTTTTAGAAAGTTTGTATTTTGAAATCCGCAGTGCAGATGCTTATTTTTTACATCTTGTTTATGAAGGATTTCAAAAAAATGGAATTTCTTTCTACAATAATAATTTTAAACCTATTTTAAAATTAGAAGATTGTATTATTCAAACAAAAGAAATTTATATTAAAATGCTTTCTCCTATAGTTGCTTTAAAACCAGCTCTCAACAATAAAAAAGATTATCTAACACCTTATGATACAGAATTTATTCCATATCTTTTACAAAATTACCAAAATAAATATTATGACTTTTATCAAAATACAGCACCACAACTAGATATAGAAGTTTTAGATGTTTCATATCGTGATAAATTAGTAACTACTTTTAATGGTACTTATTTAACTGCCTGGTATGGTATTTATGCCTTAAAAAGTACTCCAGAAGCTCTTACATTTTTATACAATTGTGGTTTAGGAAGTAAAAATGCTCAAGGATTCGGACTATTTACGGTTTTAAAAAAAGAAAATGAGGATTAAATAAAATTATCCTTATTTTCAAAAACACCAATATTTTCTTTTTTAATCCTCGTTTTAGGAGGAAAAGTATAAATACGAATAAAATCTTCTTTAGGATGTATTTTCGTTCGTAATTCTTTTTTTAATCTTTGAAAATTATTAGAAGAAATATAGCCTTCAAAAACAGAATTTTGGACTCTTGTTAAATACTTACGACATATTTTTAATACTTTATTTACTCGCTTAGTATTCACATCATAGACTAAAATAATATACATTATGGATAATATTTAAATGGCTTAAATTTTCTTTCTTTTAAAATACAAGAAACAAATTTAGCAATTTCCTTTCTAATAATTTGAGCATAGGTCATTCTTTCTTCTTTCACAATTAATTTATCAAATAATTTATTATAGAATTCTTTAATTACTATTTTTCTTCCCTTATCATTTAAAAATATTCCCTTTCCTACTTTTTCAAAACAATAAGTAGGAATCATTTTTTTATTTATTAATTTAAAAATAATTTTGTCAATAATAATTGGTTTAAAAATTTCTGATAAATCCAAATTTAAACTTTCATAACGCTGATTTGAAGCATGAAGATAAGCAATACGTATATCTAGTTTTGTTTTGTAAATCTCTTTAGCAATAAAATTATAAAGTAACGTATTTCCAAAACTAATTAAACAATTCAAATAATCTTGAGGAGGTCTTTTTGTTCTTTTGGTAAATTTAAAATTACCATCATCAATAATAGCATTAAAAGATTGATAATATAGCATACGAATTTGTGCTTCACAAATTAATACTTGATTATGCTTTGATACTTCTTTTATCTTTTTCTCTAGATTTTCTATTTTATAAATCATTTCTTTTAAATTTAAATGATATCTTTGATCATAATATTTTAAATTGGATTTCATATTATAAATACCACCTAAGATAATTTCCTTAGCAAGTTGTAATCTTTTCCCCTCATGATTATAAATATCAGCTTGTTTTAAATAAAGAATACTTGATTTTTTTAAATCATTTGGAACAAACTTTCCAAGATAACAATTATGTTTATTAAAAAAATGAACAAGTATCCCTTTTGCGCTCATTAATTGAAAAAAATTTGATTTTAATAAGACTGAAGCATAAATATTTAAATTATCTATACTTTCTACTGGTAAATAAATACGTTTTTTGGGATTTTCAAACAACAAAGTAAAGTCTCTTTGTCCTAAAATTCCATTATTCACAATATGATGTTCTTTGGGATTATTTTTATCAAAACTCTGAGTCCAATTCTCAAAGTAACCTTCTTTCTCTTTTGTTATTTTAATAATTTCCATTCCTATAATAGTTCTTTTTAATTTATAGCCAAAAAAAGGAATTGAAAAGATATTACTACTAATTGTTTTTTCTTTTTTAAATTTTAATCCAAAAGTTGCAAGTTCTTGTTCTAACATAACTTTGATTTGTTGCAAATCTCTAGTTTTTTTTCCAAAAATACAAATATCATCACAGTAACGAATATATTTAATTTCTAATGCATCCATTTTTTGATCTAAAGCATCTAAATAAATATTACTTAAAATAGAACTTATAGGATTTCCTTGAATAATTCCTTTACTATTTTTGTATTCAATAAAATCATAACTAACTTCACATTTGATATATTTTTCGATTAAAGAATATAATCCTTTATCCATAGGAATACTTTTTACTTTTTCTAATAATTTTTCATGATTAATTTGATCAAAATAACTTTCAATATCAATTTTACAAGTAAAATGATATCCTGCATTTCCAATTTCTTGGATTCGTTTAACAGCAGCAAGAGTTCCTTTATTGGGTCGATAAGCAAAAGAATTAGGAGAAAAAGTTGCATCTAAATACTTATTCAGAATTTGACTAATAGCACGACAAATTAATTTATCTTTTAAATTCAAAATAGCCACTAATCTTGTCTTTCCATTTGGATTAACAATTTTTTTAATTTGAATTTTTTCCACACAATAAACTTCTTCTTGAATTTCTTTTTTTAACTCAATTAAATTTAACTCTAAATATTCTTTTAAATCATTAAATTTATTTTTATTAACTCCTTTACTCTCAATATGATTTAATGCTTCTTTTATATTTTTCTTTCCTAATATTTCATCGATTGTTATTTTATTCATTAAAAAGTACCTCAATCTTTATCCTTTTATTTTAGGGGTTTTGAATAACAAATCAACTACAAAAGTCATAAAAAATAGCCTGTTTTATAAGAAAAAATACCTCAATAATTTTTTCATATTTTTGTTTTTTTCTTTCATCCCCTATTATCTCTTATTTTATCTTACTTTCTTTAAAAAATAAAGTCATAAACATCGAAGTACTTTTTAACCCCATTTTCGTTTGATTCTTATTATAACTTATGATAAAATACTTTATATACATAGGTAGTACATTATTCTTAGGAAATTTGAAACAATTAGTATTATTTCAACTAATTCTTGAGCATCAGCAGGTAGTACATTATTCTTAGGAAATTTGAAACTGCTTTCAATGCTTCTCTTTTTTCATTTTTAGCAACGTAGTACATTATTCTTAGGAAATTTGAAACAAAACGAACCATCCAACTAGAGGTATCTGTATGCCGTGTAGTACATTATTCTTAGGAAATTTGAAACGTTATAGGCGTCAGAATACGCACTGTATTCTTTGTGAAGTAGTACATTATTCTTAGGAAATTTGAAACTTTCTTATCACGTTTTTTGATAATTGTGATTGCGTTTTTCATGTAGTACATTATTCTTAGGAAATTTGAAACTTTTGCAATGATATGCATTTGTAATTTATAAACTACATGTAGTACATTATTCTTAGGAAATTTGAAACTTCGTGAAAAGTACGACCAGCAAGTGTTAGAACGCTTCCATGTAGTACATTATTCTTAGGAAATTTGAAACTTGTGGTCTTTAATCCACTCTGATGCTTTTTCATACTTTGTAGTACATTATTCTTAGGAAATTTGAAACAGAGTAACAACGTTACCTTCAACTGTCATGTTTCCAGGTAGTACATTATTCTTAGGAAATTTGAAACAACTTAAGGAATAACCTTTTTTACTATCCGTTTTGTAATGTAGTACATTATTCTTAGGAAATTTGAAACTGAATTCTTTCATTTTTTTCAACAATATGCATTTGTAGTCGTAGTACATTATTCTTAGGAAATTTGAAACAAATGACAAAAGTCTGCTACGACTAAACTAAAACAAATAATACATTATTCTTAAAAATTAATAATTTAGGTATTAAAAAAAAGTACATTTCGTTTTATTTGAAATGCACTTTTTATTATATTAATAAAAGATTATTTTTTATATCTAGGTAATTTTAATCCTTCTATTTTAACTTTTATACCATTTTTTTCAATTGTTCCTTCTAATCCTTTTGTATTCAAATCTTTTCCATCTTTGATTTGTGGTAATACCATTAATACATAAGGATTTTTTAATTTGTTACTTTTGTTATCCATAAACCAATAATGTCCTGCTTCTTCATAAGATCCTTTTCTATAATGAGATGCTAATGGATAAGTAATTTCACAATCATTATAATTTGCTTTTAAATAATTAAAATTATACATTCTTAAAGCATCTTGAAAACTTTGAGAAGTTATATCAAATGTATTATTTAAATTAATATCTTCCAATTTTATATTTAATACATTATTTATGGCATCAACTTGATAACTTACTTTATTTTTATTCACTTTTATATTTCTTATTTTAGCATCTAATACCTTTAATTTTACACTTCCATAACCAAATGGCTTTGCTTTTCCTATTTTATGGCATAAATCATAATATGGTCTATCTTGCCAAGAAGTATTACTATCATAGTCTAAATTAATAATAGCAATTAAATCTTTTAATTCTTTTTCTGTAATATTATCAAAATAAATATTAAATTTAAATTCTATATTTGGTTTTACAGGTACAATAGAACAATTACGTTTTGTTTTTTGATTAGTCATATTATTTCTACTTGGTATATGATGCCAATACATTTTTCTTCCTCTAATACCAATTTGTTCAGATGGAATAATAGAAGATTTTTCTTTGGTAAACTGAACATCATAATTCCAATCTAAATTCTTTTTAGACATTAAATCTTCATTGGTTAAAAATAAAGAGTAAAAATGTGGATTAGATATATGGGGAGATGATAATTCTTTTAAAATTCTTGATTGACTATAAGGATTGGTAGTTCCCTCATAAATTGCATCTCCAATTCTTATTTTTGAACCTTTAGCATCATTATCACTCACAAACCCAAATAAATCACATGCTTCACATAAACTTTTTTTATCGATACATGGAACATAACTTTTTTTATGATTATTACACACATCTAATAATTCATTTAAAGAACGATGATAAGCTTCTTTTCCAATACAAGCCAAAGATAAATATGTATGATGCGTTTCATCGATTTCACTATACCACACAGGTAATTCATCTTTTTTAAAATCATATCCAGCATACCAAGTTTTATTTTGTAAATTTTTATTAAAAGCCTTATCATTATACATATCAAAAATTTCTTTTAACTTTTTGACTGCTAAATCTAAATCTTCAACTTTTAATTCATTTAGACTCTTGTATACAAAGATGCTATCATGAATAGTTTGGTTAGTTTTTTTACCTCCTAATTCACCAATAAATAATAAACCTTTTAAATTTCCTCCTGGATAAATCTTTCCCACATAATCTACACCATAACCTCTGTTTCTAATAGGACCATTTTTTTCATCAAAAGAAACCCAATCACCTGTTTTATAAGTAAGATTATCTACTTTTAAATTATTATTTTTATCTACCAAGTAAGCCCCTGCCACAGAAGTTCCTCTTGTTGTATGTAGAGAATAACGAACTGCTGGATACAAATGCCAATGATTATCTTCATCTTTTTTTAATATTCCTGGTTTTTTAGGAATACCACTACGAGAAATAAAGCTTTCTTCTATATCAACAGAAGACATACAAGAATCAGTAAAAACTTCAAAATCACTACGTAACATTCCTCTTATTTCACTTCCTGGAATTACAGGAGAATAAAAAATCTTACCATTATCTTCTTTCTTTTCTTGATAATTAAAAAATGTAAATTCAGGGCATTCAGTTTCAATTTCTTTAGAAGTATCGGGAATAATTGTTTCTGTTTTAGTATTTAAACTACATTCTAAAAAACCTGTATATGTTTCATCAGAGGTATAATCATCTCTTTTACAACCAGTAGAATTTAATGAAATAAAGTTATAAGGATTAACATAGCTTACACTTTCATCTACTTTAACAGGAGGTGCAAATCTACCATTTTTATTTTTTTGATTACCATGATAATTCTTCATTATTTTGCCTCCTTTTTAAACTCTACTAATCTAGATTTTCCTAAAATGACTTGTTCATCTTCTGTAGTTTCAAAGTAATTACGAACAACTAAACGAATTCCTTTTTTCACTTCTTCATCTGTAACTTTTAAAGGAATATCTACGATACGGTTTAATTGTGTAACAGTTGTAAAGTTTTCATCTGAATTTAAGATTTGATTACCTGTAACAAACATTTCTTCATCAAAGTAATCATTTGAATCTATTTCTTCATTATCAACAATCTCACTATAAATAAATTCTAATTTTTCTTCATCCAAAACATATTTTAACTCCATTTTAGGATTAAAAATACGTATTTGAGTAAGGTAATCAAATTGAACTTCTTGATTAAATAAAATATTATTTTCTTTAAAAAGACCAACACAAACTTTATTATAAAAGTAAGCTATTACATATGCATCTTTAATTTGTTTTTCTTGTAATTTATTTATAATTTCTTCTTTTGTAAGTATATTCACTATAAAACAACCCCCTCTAAATCTGTATTCTCAATAAAAGAGTCTATTTTCCATTCTTCTTCATTTAAAGTAACATTAACAACATTAAATAAACCTCTACCTATAGCAGTTTGACCACCTAAAGCTATAAACCCATTATCAATATCTTTGATTGTTAAAGCAAGAAGTAATAATAAATATTGATTATTTTTTTCAATAGAATTTACTTTAATATGTTTAGGAATACGAATAGTAAGTGTTGTATCTCCATTTACTTCTACTCTTTCATTAAATAAAGCACGATTAGCACTTCCACCAGAAAAACGATTAATTTTTGTTCTAGAAAGTGTAATTTCTTTAGCATGATTTAACGTAGATTCTTCTATAATAATTTTAGAAGCCTGAGCTTGTTTTGATTTTTCTTTTACAAAACCAAACCATTCATCAATTGGTCTATTGTCTATTTCTTCTTGTAAATGTAAAAGTTTATGGTAATATACAATTTGCTTTCTAATAAGACCATTAAAACTACTTCCTGGAATAACTGGTGTTTGTTTTGATTTTATATGTTCAAAATCTACATCTCCAGCTTGAGCACTATAACTACGAATACTAATACCACCTAATTGTTTTAATGAAACTTTTATAACATCATAAAATATTTTTTGTTCTTTTTGAATAGTATAAACATCATAATTTTGTTTATCAAAAGAATCAAAGGAAAGAAATTCATTTAAATTTTCTTTTGTAAACTTTTTTTGATAACATTCTTTAACTTTTACCTTTCCAAATCCCCTTTTACTTTTCATTCCAATTAAAATATCACCTTCATTTAAATGATATAATATTTTATTAATTACTTTTTCCATTTCACTAGAAGAATCATTATCACGAATAGTAGCTTCCATTCGAAAAGCAAATATAGCACCTGCCTCGATAATTTCTATATCATATTTAGCACCATCAACTGTAATTTTATTTTCATCAACTAAAATTCCATCACGAATATTTGTAGTGTATTCATTTTGAATCACTGCATCAGAAATGAATAAAGGACTTAATATTTTCTCATTATCTTTTTCTTTTAAAATTATTTTCTTTTCTTCTTCGTTTAAAGAATGAAGAAAAACACCTGCTAAAGAAGTAGCTGGAATAAATACATTTCCTTCTCCATCACGTATTAAATCATGATCTGTTAATACGGCATCTCCATTACCAATGGATAAAGGAGAAAGTGTTTCTATTTCCACATAATAATATATTTTTTCTTTTATCATTTTGCTTTCATCCCTTCTATTTTCATTTGTATAAGGATTTGTTTTACATATTTTAAATAATATTCATCTTCACTAAATACATTTGTTTTGCAAATCATTTCTACTTCTTGTAAGTCTGTTAAAATTTGTAGTTGAGAATTTACATTTTTTAAAAGATACTGTATAGTTTCTAATTTTTTCTTATCTTTAATACTTTTTACATTTTCTAAGAATTGATCTTTGGTTTTTGACTGTTTTAACATAAGTAACAAACGACCAATTGTACTGTTATTTATATTTTGGAACTTTTGTTTTGTTACTTCATTTAAGATAGCATCATCAATTGATTTTACTATTGATTTTTCTGTTAACTTTAATAGTTCCTTATTTATATTTTCTAAAGTTGTCATTTCTTGGCATTCTTGATAATTTTGTAATGCTAAATTTTCATTTTGATTTGTTAAATCAATAATTCTTATATTTCCATATCCTTCATTTGTTCTTTGACCAATTGTATAATTTTCCTCTAGCATCAATTCATCTGCACTTGAAAACTTGAAAATACTTCCTGCTTTAAATGAACTTAATTGTTCTTTAGGTAAATTCCATAAAATATTATATCCTGACGCTTCACTATAATTAATAAATGCTCTTTCTTCTTGTATTGTTGTTCCTAAAAGTTCTTTCATTTTATCAACAAAATCATTTTTAGCAATAGTTACTTCTCCACTTTGATTTAATAAAATCACATCCGAAGTAAGAACAACTGCAAAATCTTTATATAATTTCTTTTCATTATTTATTTTATTTACTGTTATTTTTTCTAAAACTAATCGACCATATTCTGCTGTTTTACTTTTTCCAACATAAAATGTTTCTCCAATATTTAAATACTTTTCAATTTGTTTTAAATATTTTACTTGTCCAACAATTTTTCCTAAAAAGTATTGATTTTTATCTATAGAAGTATATTGATATAAAGTACCTCCATCTTCTGTATTTTGAGCTTTACCAATACTTTTATCTTTTGGTCTTTGATGATGATAGCTTTCTGTCATTATTACATCCATAACACGTTCAGTTTCTAAATGAATATATTTATCACCAATATTGGTTAATTGAATTCCTTCTTGATTAATTTCAAATAATTTGTTATAAAATTCATTCTTTTTTCCTTTAACCTTTGCATAACTAAATGGAATAGGAATAAATTCTAAACCTTCTTGATTAGAAATATAACAATTATGGTATTTAACTTTACCATTTAAAAATAAGTCAATATATTCTGGTGTTAAATTTTCAAAATCTTGAATATGATGATCTTCAATATATTTTTTTGCTATATTCCCTAAAATGTTACTTCCAGCAATATATTTTTCAGAAATTTCTGTTTCTTTTTTAGAAACCATAAGTTTTGACTTTGCTTTAAATAATAACTGAATTTCAACGTACTCTTCATCATCATTTGAAATTTTAAATGTCTTCATTGATTCTTCATTTGAAATTTCTTCTAACTTACAAGTGATTTCTCCAAAACCACGAGTTCGATTCATTCCAATATGTTTTAAAAATTTCAAACTATTTTCAATAAAACTTTTATCTAAAGAAGTATCAATTTCCAATAAACTTGTAAATTCATTGTTTTTTCGTACAACACGTATACTCCTTAATGAATTTTCCTTACCACTTCCTGTTTCTTCATCAATAGCTGTTTGATGACGTGTATAAGTAAATAAGTCAATTATTTTTTGTTTTGTCATATATTTTTGAAATTTTTTTGGAAGTTTGTTTAAATCTTGTAAAAATAAATCATAATTTGCTAAATAGGCATCACTTATTTTAAGTGGACAACTATTTTTCATTCCTTCTTTTCCATAAATTTCATCTAATTTTTTAACATCTTCTCCACTCCATTCACAATATTCTAAAGATGCTTCTCTTAAAAGTCCTTTTAATCGTTTAGCAGGAATATAAGGAAATCCATTTTCATCATAGCAAACATCAGCATCGATTAAACTTCCAAAACCAGTTCCTGAAGAAGTAGCTAAATCACTATTCAATTTTATAGATAGCTTATATTTCATTATTTTCTCCCTCTTTCTTGGCAAAAATATCTAAAAATTCTAATGCATCATAATATTTAGCAACACCATCATCATAATATGGTTGTACATCTAATGGAAAATCTTGATTTTTCTTTTTCAACATTTTTAATAAAGAAATCATATTTGCCTTACTTTTATAATAGGAATCACGCAAATTTTTAGCTGTACTTCTTGAAACTGATGAAATATAATCAAGATTATTTAAAAATACATCTAAATCACATTCTTGTTGTTTTTTTGTTAGATTTCTTTTTTCATCTTCTGTATAAATTCCAAAAGGTCTACAAATTAAATTTCTATTTTCGATATTTTGGTAATGATGTGCTCTCATTTCATCTAAATCATCACTAATATATCCTGAATAACAATAATGTAAATCTACAAAGTTACCAATTTCATCATTAATTTTATAATTATCTGTTTTAGCTCTTTCTTTAGCTTTCTCACAACAGTTTTCTGCAATTTGATAAGCTTTATGGAAAGGAAAATGACTATGGATAATAGCAATACCTGCACAAGCACTAAACTTATATTGGTTATGATACATATAACCTTTTCGTATTTCATCAATATAAATTCTTACAATATCTAAACTAATTCTTGCATTACATACAAAAGTAATATCATCTCCTGCTTTAATAATTGGACGAAATGGTAAATTATTTTTTTTATATTTTATACCATGTTTAAAACAAATACTTTCTAATTCTCCTTTTACTCTTTTTAGGGCTTTTTCTTCGAAAGTTTCATGAATGTTTTTAGAAATTTCACGCATGATAGACGTTGATTTATCATAAGTAGTTGCATCTTTCATAATTGAACCAATATTTAATCCCATACTATTTCCATCAATATGAACAACAGCAATCAAGCTTTCATCTTCTGTTGCACACATTTTATCAAACTCTTTCATGTATTCATTTTCTGTTGGAATATGATTATATTTTTCAATTTTTTGAAATGCTTCAAATGTTACTTTTTTTACTCGATTATTTTCATGGACTATTTTGGATAATGGAGTTCCTGTTACATTATCATATTGTACAATCGGTAATATACCAATAGGTTTATTTAGAGGAGTTGTTGCTTTTATTTTTCCTAATGTATCTTTTAAATTTTTCCAATCATTTTGATAATCTTCTGTTTTAAAAACATAAGCATAAGCAAGAGATAATCCATATGCTTTTTTCATAATATTTTTAGACATACGTTGGCTTATCTCTTTACACAAATATTCATCTCTAAATAAAACAACTAAATTTCCACCACCATAATATAATACCTCAAGTTTTATTTTATTATCTATTTCAAAAGCAAGATTTTCATATTGTTCCCAGTTAAGTAAATATTCTTCTTCTGGAATATTACTTTCCTCCACTGCCTTTCTAAATTCATCAATAATTAAATTATCAACTATAGCAGATGCTCCAACAATTTCTTTTAAGGCATTAGTTTTAAAAATATAATTTTGAATACCACGAACATCATAAATAGCAACACATTCTAAATTTTCATTTTCCTCTTTCATTTATCACACCTACTTTAAATTAAATATTTCTTCTTCTACTAATGAGATTATTTTATTTTGTATATTTTCATAAATATCTAATTGAAGATCTATATCTTCTTCTGGTATAATATCTAATCTATATATTTTAGCAAATCCTTTTAATATATTCATAGATGTTTTTACAGCACTTATTTCTCCTCCATCAAGAATAATACCTATTTCTTTTATAAATTTCTTATTAAACAATCGATTTTTCAGATATTTATTTTTTTTCAACTTTTCATTAAAATTATAATTTACTTGTCTTTCATTAACCAAATTTAAAACATGTGCAGCACTATTTCTAGAAGATCGAATTGCATCCAGTACAACAACTTGATTACATAAATTATTTTGTTGAACAATTAGTAAACATGTTTTTAAATGATAAGCCAAATCACTTGCTTGAAGATAATTATGATTATTTTTTTGTAAGAATTCAACTAGTTTTTCAAACTTATTAAATCGATTATCTCGATTTAACTCTTTAAACTTATCAAAATCAATTTTACCTTCTGTCAAAATTTTTTCAAAGTCAATTCCTATTTCTTGTTTAAATATTTTTTTATAAAAAGTTTCTATAATAATTTGATTAAGAAGCAACCAATCATTTATTTCCTTTCGTTTATATTTAATTTTCATAATATCAATAATTTCAATAATAGTGGAATATTCATTTAATTCTTTGTTTGAAGTATTCAACCCAGTTATAGGATATAAATCATCCATATTATTTTCTTTGGCAATTTTCATTGCATCCTCTTCGTTTCCAATATAACGATGATACAAATGTGAAATATAATTTTTAATTTTATCTCTATTTCTATCATTAAAAATATCAATATTATTTTCTATCACATCAAATGCACCTGCATAATCACTTCTAGAAAAACAACTCTCTATATTTTCCTTTAACATTAACATTTTAACTTTATTCATTGTGTCATTTTTAACACGACGATTTAATCCATATTCCTCATTTTTTCTTGTTTCTGATGCTATTAATTCATCTATTTCATATGAGTCGTATTTTAAATGATTATCAATATTTACTTTTCTATTTTGATTGGGACGAGGTCCATCTACTTGCATTATATAACTATTTTTATCCATATTAGTAATTGCCATTAAATTTATATCTGCCTGCATAGCAGAAGTTCCACTAGACAAATTATAATATTTTTCACAATCATTATCTTTAATAGTTTCGTTAATATCTTGTAATATTTTATAATATTCAGGATAGAAAGAACCAAATTTATTTACTTTTTCTAATCCTATTGCCTCATTTACATAATTTTCTAAATTATCATCTGGTATTTCTTTTTCTATTGCTTGTTCTATTGTTTTCATCATGTTTTTAGGATAAATTACAATATTGGTATTATCCCCATTTAAAGTTTTTATTGCAGTTTGAATACAATTTGTCTTAATTTCTCTAATTGCAATTCTAGATGTTAAATATAAATAAACATCAGTGATTCTTTTTTCTTCATTTTTAAGTTTATCAATAATACTAAGTAAAGAACCATAATTATATTCAACAGTATCATCCATATTATTAGCAGTATATGGATCTGTATCACTTGCTCCAGTTATTAATATTCTTTTTACTTCTTTTTCCATTTTTACTTCTCCTCTTCTATGGCTATTTTAGCTATTTCTATTGCATCTTCTAATGAATCCACAGCACATAAAAATCCTGCATTATGACAAAAATTTGCTGTTTTTACTTTTGTTATTTCTTGTAAATCTTTATCTATTAACCCTCTCCACTGTATTGGAAAATTTTTTCTATTTTCAAAACTTCCAACTTTTTTCGGTACAGCATTAATATTATAACCTTCCCTCATTGATGGATATATAACAAAAAAAATATCTTTGGCCTTTTCATTGTCTGATGTTAATAGCCATTCTTTCCATGGTAAATACTGATTTAAAATCATAATACCATTTTCCGATTTTTCTATTTGCTCTTCTACTTTTGTTTTTGCTTTTAATTTAGAAAGAACACCCTTTATCATGTTATCTAATATAACATTAGCCATACTAGTTGCCTCTAAAAATTTAACATCCTGATTTTCTTCTTCATTCCAAAGAGAATTAAAACTACTAATTACATTGGATAAGAAAATAATTTTGTATAGCGTACCAAATTCAGGAATCTCTCCATTATCATTAGCATCAATGAATTGAATAAGGTCTTGATCTACCTTTTCAAAAGCTACTTCTAAGAGATCTTCTTCACATTGATAAGCATTCTTTAAAACTTGTTTTCCAAAATCTTTCCAAATAAGTCCACATGCTGCATATGTAACACCATTTTCCCTTACTTTTCTATTTGCCTGATGATGATCATATCTTCCATGATTAATATCATAAATTAATACATTTTTATCAACTTTTTTTGGAACTTTATTGGTCCTAAAAACAACAACATCTCTTATTTTTGATAAAATCACAGTGGCAAACACTTCATCTGCATGAAAAATACTTCCATGTGTAATACAATTTGCTTCTTCTATATTTTTTGTAACTCGAATCAAAACTACCTATCTCCCTTAAAAATATTTTATATTTAAATTATAACATATTTAGACAATTATGAATATATTTTATACTATAAGAAAAAAAGCCATAAGGCTTCATTAATAAAATATCTTATCTATTTCTGTATTATCTAAATCACTATATGTATCTAATATTCCCTTTTTAATAACATCACAATACTCTTTACTTGGAGAATTTAAATCATTTCCTTTGTATTTTCTAGTAAATGTAAATATAGGTAACCCTTCATAATCTTCAAGATACAAAATCAAATTATAAGCATCATTTTCTTGCTTTAAAATATCCCTAAACTGTCCCATTTTTATTTTATATATTTTGCCATAACTTTTACCAATTTTTAAATAATCTAAAAACGCCATACCACCATTCCACTTTTTACTAACTCCAGCAAAATATATAGGATACTTAAAAATATATGGTTTTTCATCTAATGGCTTACTCTTATCTTTACATCCCAAAACACTACCTAATTTATTATTTTTATCTCCATTTATATAAATCATCAATCTATCTGTATTAATATTAGACCCATAACAAGCATACCAAATATAATCATATTCACTATATTCACTTATATCTTCATAACTTACTTTTTTCACAGTTAATCACCATCATATCTTTATTTTTATTTTCTCTTTAGAAAAAGAATATAAATCATTTAAAGAACCCTCTTTTAACATATTAACAAATTCTTTTTGTTCAAAAGTTATATTTTTACTATCTATCTTATCTATATATTTTTTATAAACTCCATTATTTCTTATTAAATCAAACTTTTCTTCAAATCTATCAATATTTTCACATCTATTATAAAACTTTCTCATCAAACGACAAATTATTCTTAATACAAATAATTCAAAATTAGTATTACTACTATCAATACCATTTTTTATAAACATTTTCTCATATTCTTCAATAAGTCTAGTAAATTTGATATCCATATCACTACAGTATGTATTACACACAGAATAAATATTTACTCTATATTCATAAGTTGGATTATTCAAAAAAACTATTCGTGAAGCATTAAATAAAGCATCATAATTAAAAAGTCCATCTTCTCCATTAGTAAGTCTTTCATTAAATTTTATTTTATTATCTACTAAAAACTGTCTACGATAAAGTTTTGCCCATGGAGTATCTACACAAGTAAATTTCACATTTTCTGTTAAAAATATTGAATCTAATATTTCTTTTTTATCTTCTACAATAAAACTATCATTATAAAAGTAAGGATTTACAAAAACTTTATCATTATCATGTACATAAGTCCTAGAAATAATTATATCTACATCAGGAATTTCTGAGAAGACTAAAGAAAATTTTAAACATGCATCATTCACTAACCAATCATCAGAGTCAACAAACATTATATAATCTCCTGTAGAATTCTCAACACCTAAATTTCTAGCACTCGATACACCTTTATTTTCTTGATGAAAAAATCTAACATCTTTTTCATATTTTTTTATTATTTCATCATATGAAACAGAAGAACCATCATCTACAACAATAACTTCTATATCTTTATAACTTTGATTAACAATACTATTCAAACATTTATCTAAATACTCAAATTTAGTATTATATACTGGAACAATTATAGATATTTTACTCATCTTTTATCTTCTTAACTTCTAGATATACATCTTTAATTTTATCCATATCTCCTTCTATAGAAACAACAAAAGCACGTTTAGGAGAATCATATTCATCAAATTCAAATATAATATTATCTTTTTGATATACCCATCTTTTTCTAGACAAAGTATTATCTTTTTTATAATTTAAAAAATCAAGTATAGATTCAACTGCACTATCATCAACAAACTCAATAGATGCACTTTCTTTTCTAGAAGTAAATTCCTTTCCATTTAATATATCTTCTTTAAAGTCTAAATACTTTTTAACAAAATCATTTTCTTTTTGAATAGTAATTCTTGCCATAGTCTTATCTTTTTTTCTATACAAAGTTCTTATTTGACTATTCTCACTTTTTAACTTATAACCATTATCTTTACAATAATCAAAATACTTATCTAAACTTTTAACAGAAAAACTATATTCATTTTCCATCATTTCACCTTCTTTAATAATTTTAAATTAGGATACATAAATCTTGTCATTAATTGATGCTCTGGATAAGACATTAAAAAATGTAAACATGATTCACTAGGATTATCTGTAGAATGAACTAAATTAGTAACAAAAGGATGCCATAAAATTTTTTCTCCATCAAACCAAGTTACTTCTCTATTAATTATATTTTGTCCTAATTCTCCTCTTAACCTTTTCTTTATATCATATAATTCTTCTACATTTCTTTGTAATAACAATACATCTGCAGGACCATCCATAGAACGAATACATTCTTCCCCTAAAGGATGAGAAAACAACATTGGACTAACATGAGTATCTTCAGTAGGCTTAGCAAAATTAGCAAAATATTCACTAACTACTCCATTTCCTCTTTTCAAGAAACTCTCACGAATAGTACCTCTAACTCCTAAACGATAAGCTGATGCCTTAATAATGACAACATTATAATTATTTTCCATAAAAAATCTAGGAGATAAAAACGACAATCTTATTTTTTCACCATTTATTATAGCAAACTTTTCAAAAGAAGGATCAATAAATTTCATTTCTTGTACAATACACTGACATAGTTCAAGCTGTCTTTTTAAATTTTTATTACTTCTTCTAAGTTCAATTAATTCTTCTTCCCATATTTTTACTTGCTTTAAAACAAGTTCTCTTTTATATGCAAAATTTTCTTTATTTCTTCTATCATATGGATTCAATTCTAATGCCATACGAACTAATTTATTTGCATCACTAATATTATCTTTATATTTAGAAAGTATATTATAACAATGTGCTCTATGACTATTTAAAATAGGATATTGACTAGCATCTAATAACCTTTGTTCATAATATGAAATTTTAGATACATCAAGCATATGACAAAAATCATTATTAATTATCTCTTTTACTATATTTATTAAAGAATTTATATCTTCATCAACAACTACATATTCATCATAAAATCTCTCTTTATCCATTCTTTCAACACTACCATACTTATATCCCACAAAAGGAGTAGCATCAAACTGATAAGTATTCCCTTTATCATCATCAACAAGAACAAGTGAATGCATAGTACAAACATCTTCAGGATCAAATTTTCTTCTTCGAACCAAACAACATCTAATATTTTTACCAAGTCCTAATTGTTTTAAATACTCCATACTAACAAGAGATGCAGTATGACAATTACCTTCCATATTCTCAACATCACTATAAACATCTGGTCTTGGATTAGATAACATAGATTGTCTAACAATATCATTTACAATTTGTAATTGTTTTTTAAATGGTAATAAATCAAAATCTTTATTAAAACCACAATCATAAAAAGTATTATTAGTATCTTCTATAGGCTTTAACTCTTCTCTACTAGGTAATAAATCATTCATAATCATATCTCCATCAAACATTTTAAAAATTTTTCTACATTAACTCTAAAATCATATTTTTCTCTTAAAGTAATTTGCCCATTTTTATTAATTTTCTTAATATATTCATCATTGAAATATTTTCTTATTTTTAAAGCACTACACTCTATATTATCCAAATCTACTAAAATTCCATCTTTCAAATCATCTATTTGTTCTCTAAAAGGTCCT
Source organism: uncultured Bacilli bacterium (assembly GCA_947623665.1). Taxonomy (GTDB): domain Bacteria; phylum Bacillota_I; class Bacilli_A; order RF39; family UBA660; genus CANRDQ01. Next base: position 4,273 of record CANQHJ010000023.1, on the reverse strand, counting down.
ATATCATTTGCAACCAATAAAATATTATCTTTATTAAGTTTTCTAATCTCATTAACAATAAGTCCCATACTTTCTCTTTTAGAAGGAATTAATAAAATTATATTTTTAGAAAAATTATTTATAATATATTTTGAAAAATCAAATGGTGGATCAATAAACAAATTAGTATTATTATAAGATGCAGTCTTTCTATATTCATCTAAAATAGGTTGCTCTTTATAATAACTTTGAGCAATAACAACAGTTGGAATATTTAATGCCTTACCAAGTTCCATAGTAGCTTCTAAATTTTTATATTTTTCTGCTCTTGAATAAGAAAGTAAAATCTCATCTTTATCTTCTATTTGTTTAAATAACTTTTTATTCTCCTTGCTAAATTTATGACTATCTTTCTCATCTAATAATTCTCCATTAATTATATCTATAGCTTTTTCTTCTTTTAAATTATATTCATAAATCAAATGATTTCTCATAAATTCACTTATCATTCCAATATAAGAATTATCATCACTATTAGCATAATCAATTGCACTCTGTTCCCAATCAAGTCTATCATTATATAATAAATGTGAATTTTCAATTGCAGAATCAACTTCATGTATTTTCACAGTTGAATGAGGAATCCAAACTTTTTTATGATTTTCATCATGATTTAAAAGTTTTGCTAAACAAGCAAAAGGAGTGTCATTATAAATAGTAAAAACTTTATCATAACAATTTAAATCTAAAGAATTAATCACTTTAGCTGTATTAGAAACAAGTTTTTTCCAATCATCTGGAGTACCATAATTAACCTTACCATTAGTACCATTAGATATCTGATAAATTTTTAACTTACTATGTTTTAAAGCTACATTTTTGTTATAACCAAAACTATCTTCATTATATTCTGGAGTAAATAAGTTAATATCATAATCAATATCTAAATTATCCAAAACTAAAGTAAACATCTTAATATATCTTTTAACCATCGTACCAACACCAGTATAATAACTAATTATACCATCATGAGCACATAAATTTATCAATAATTTCATTAATCAACGCCTCCATATTATCTTGATCATAATTTTTCAAAATAAAATTTTTACAATATTTTTTACAATTATATAAAGTTATACTTTCTAATAATTTTTGATTTTCAACTGTACCATAAGGACTATATACACTATCTTCTGTTAAAGAATAATCTTCTTTTTTTCTTTTTAAATAAATCGTAACACTATCATCACTATTATATAGTTCACTATTTTCCAAAAACCATTTATTAACTTTTTCAAAATCTTTATTTTCATTTATTATTTTTGATGCTTGATTATAAGATAAAGTACTTATAAGACCTCTATCTATTATAATAAACCCTGAATCATATTGATTAATTTTATAAATATCATTATCCATAAAATATTGTTGAGAATTTAAATATTTCATATCATCAGTCGGCAATATAACCTCATCTACTACATGAATATCTTTAATATTCTTTGACTTTATTGCATTAACAATAGTTGTTTTACCAACATTAGGTAACCCTTCTAAAAAAATTATTTTCTTCATTTTACACCTCTAAAAAAACAAAAAGAAAGAAAATCTCTTTTAAACATGAGATTTTAACTCCCTTTTTATTACTTTATTTTTATATTAATATTTTATTTTTTTAATCCAAGTCTATCAAAAGGAAAAATAGTATAAGTGGCATGTCCTAAAACATCTTGTTTTGGAATAAAACCTAATATTCTACTATCTGTTGAATTAAGTCTATTATCACCAAGTACAAAATACATACCATTAGGTACTTTTTTAACCTCATCATAGTCAAGTGTTCTTGTATGTTTAAATTTTTCTTCAACATATTTTCCATTAATATATAAATAATTATTTTTATACTCAATCTTTTCTCCAGGAAGTCCTATAATTCTTTTAATTATACAATCTTCCCCTTCCCTAATAACAACAATATCAAACCTTTTTATTCCCTTACTATTATAACTAAACTTATCTAATATCATAATATCATTATTACGAAGCGTAGGATACATAGAACTACCATTTACTCTAACTGGTGTTATTAAATAAGCTTTAACTAAAACAACTAATATTATTATTACTATATAAGGAATAATTTCTAATATAAATTTCTTCATAAAACAAAAGAGTAGAGCCAGTTCTACTCTACACCTCTTTCTTTAATTCTGTAGTTACCAGCTATTTTCTTTAGGAAGTTAAGTTTAGCACGTCTAACTTTACCTTTGCGTACTACAGTTATTTTATCAATCTTTGGTGAATGAATTGGAAATATTCTTTCAACTCCAATTCCGCTAGACATCTTTCTAACTGTAAATGTCTCAGAAACACTTCCTCCACGACGTCCAACAACTACCCCTTCAAACGCTTGAATACGTTCTCTTTTTCCTTCAATAATCTTAACATCTACTCTAACAGTATCACCAACACGAAACTCAGGAATGTTAGGATTAATTTGTTTTTCATTAATTTTGTCTAGTATATTACTCATAAAACTCTCCTCTCTATATATATTAACAAATGATCATAAGTAAATTACAAAGCGGATCATTGCTTGACGACTTAAATTATACCATAACTATCCCATTTTAGCAAACTATTTTCTATTATTTTTAAGTATTTTTTTAACATTTCTTTCTTTAAAGTTAATTTTACTTTTTTCTTTACTATATTCTAATATCTTATTATTTGCAACAAACATAGCTCTTAACATATTTAAATTATATGTTTTACTACTATCCATATTCGAAATAAAATCTATTGCTTCATCTTCTAAAACTTGAACTGAAAAATATTTATCTACTAAATCAGGATTATCTTTAATACTCAAAAACATTTGAATTTTCTTATAATAATACTCTTCTGCTCTTTTAGAAGAAAAAGCATCATCTAATTGTTCTTTCATTATACTAGCATAATATTTTCTTTCTACAACAATTACTGGAATTTCTAAATCCCTAGCAATCTCTACCGCATCATCACTAACATAATCAAAACAAAGAATACCATTTGGCTTAAATTTTTTCTTCTTATTTTTCTTCTTTATAACTCTTTTATCTGAAGTTAATGTTATTGTTTTTTCTATATCTTCATTAAGAGCCCAACCTTCATCTCTACTTACAAGTTCTTTAGGTTTAACATTATTAAATACAAACATATAATCAGAATTAAATCCAACTGACATATAAGAAGAGTTAATATGATTTACATTCAAACTATTTTTTAAACCATCACTTATTTGCCTATAATCACATACTAAGAAATCAAAATCTTCTCCTTTATAACTTTTAATTTGAAAGCCTTCTGGAATACGAGTTAAATCTCTAGTCAAATCTCTTTGATATATTTTTTTAATAGATTTAGACATTCTTTCAAAATATGTAGACGCACCTTCATAACAAAAATATCTAAGTTTATCCCAATAACTAAGTAACTCATCTTTTGTATCACGAGAACATATATCCGCAACAAAATGATATTCATCAAAGTCATCTTGACTAAGTGCAAACGTCCTCTCTTCTACATGACTTATTTCCGAATTTCTAGCAGAAAATTCATCATAATCCATATTAAAAAAAGTTTTAACTATATAATTTTTTATTTTATTTATATTTTCAGTATTCTCTATTTTTTCAAAATAATAATCTTCTCTTATCTCTTTAATATTAAATAATTGTTCCTTAGTTTTTATATTATAATTATCTCTATTACTATCAAACAAGAAAGATTTAAAACATAACTTTACTTTTTCATCTTCTATATCACTAAAAGTTAATGCTTTTAAAATTTCTAAAGAACTACAAAAGTCTTCAACAAAAGTATCTACCTCAACACCCATATCAAAATATTCACTAGGTAATAATTTAATAAACTTATAAAAATTTTTCTTATCTGATTCTGTAATTTTTTTACTCTTAATATCCTCCATATTAACCTCCCTTTAACTATAAAACATGTTCGATTATACCATAAAACCATTATATTGTAAAGAAAAAGACCTTTTCAACTTAGGTCTTTATTAAATTTAAAATAAACACACAAACTTACTTTTTATAACTATTTTTTATATTATTTATTTCTTCAAGAGATAAACCTGTTATTTCACTAATAAAATTAATATCACTTTTCTTCTTTAACATATTTTTTACAGTATTAATCTTTTCTTGTTTTATTCCCTCTTCTTTTCCTTTCTCACGTCCAACCATCTCTCCCCATTTCTTATATTGTCCTTTATACCATTCATCATCAT
>CANQHJ010000022.1 GCA_947623665.1 uncultured Bacilli bacterium | reverse complement strand
TTAGAAACAACATTGTTTAAATATTTAAATTCGGAAGAAGTCATATCAATACCTTTTCTAGAGTTACTTCTTCTAGTTTCATACAAATTTTGGGCATCATCTGCGAAGTAGTAATATTTTTTTCTTCTACAACCAGTTCTTCTATGACAAGCGTTACATACATAAGGTGGTTTTTTAATTTTGTCACAAGGTTTCTGTCTACACCAACTAACACTACCGCCATATTCAAATGTTTTATTTCTTTTTATTTCGTTAGAAATAGTTTTATAAGGTTTATTTAATTCTCTTCCAATTTTAGAAAAATTTAAGTTATGATTTAAAGACTTTTCAATAATTTTACGATCATTAAAAGTTAAATGTTTATTTAATAACAAATTACTTGTATTCAAAAATATCCCTCCTTTAAACATACAAGCAAAATATCGAAGCATATTATACAAGTAAGTAAGCAAAAGTACAAGACTGCACTTTTGCCACAAAAAGTATATAATAGAAAGTTTAGTCAAGGGTCTAGATAAACTCACTTACGTTTGCCCTTGACTAAAATAAAAAAGTTGAACGACTTAATGTCTATGTATATATTAAAATAGACATTTCATATTTCAATTAAATTAGCATATAATAATATAAGAAATACTTGACGTACGTAAAAAAGTACGTTATAATTAATGTGAGGTGATATAAATGAGTACAATAAATATAACAAATGCTAGAGCAAATTTATTTCAATTAGTTTCTGATGTAAATGTTGGTTTCAATCCTATTACTATTGTAAATAATAAAGGAAAAAATGCTGTTTTAATTTCTGAGGATGAATGGAAAAACATAGAAGAAACATTATATCTTTCTAGTATACCTGGGTATGTAGATGATATTAATAAAATAAGAGAAAAAGAAAACTGGGATAATGCTAAGGAGTATAAAAAAGATGAAGAATGGTAATTCCTATAAAATTAAGTTTTCTAAAAAAGCAGAAAAAGATAAGACTAAATTAAAAAGTTCTAACCTTGATAAAATTTGTAAAAGTATTTTAGATTTAATGATGGAAGATCCTTTCTGTTATCCACCATCTTATGAAAAATTAACAGGAGAATTATCTGGATTATACTCTAGAAGAATTAATAGACAGCATAGAATTGTATATGAAGTAGATGAATCAAAAAAAGAAATTCATATTTTAAGAATGTGGACTCATTATGAAAAATTATAGTAAATTACTTCTAAATTATGTTATACTAGTATTATTAACGTGAGAATATAAGTCTTTTTGTTAACACAACTAATTTAATTAGTTGTTTTTTCTTTGTTAATTCTGTTGACGAGTGACTTGGAAAAATGTTAAAATGCATATATATTTAGGAGGAGAAGTTATGAAGAAGAAAGCGTGGAAAAGTTTAAGTTTAGTAGCGTTTTTAACTACTATTATGTGTGTGTTTGGTTTTACTTTAATGCACGAAGTTAAAGCTGAACCTACAGAACAATGGGTTGAGCCAGGTGCTGGTACTTTAAAAGAAGCAGTAGAAAAAGCATCTAAGGGTGCTATATTAAAGCTTAGAGCTGGTTCTTATACTGGTAAAACAGATACGTATGGTAAAGAAATAGAAGAAGAAAAAATAGTTCATGTAAAACATTCTATTACGATTGATGGTGCTGGTATGTTTGATAATGGTGGTGATAGAAATTCAATGTATACAACAGTTTCTGTACCATTTGTTATAGAAGCAGATACAGAAGATGGTGAAATGCCAACAGTTACTTTCAAGAATTTTTCATCAAGTAATCAATCTGTACCACATGACTTTGTTCTTGTAAAAGTAGAAAAGCCAACTAATCTAAATATGCAAAATGTAGAAAATTGGGGAATTGCAAGAGACTTACATGTAAAAGGTGCTGGTTCACTTTTATTAGATACTGGATCAAGTGGTTCTGTTGTTAATTTGGATAGAACACTTTTAGATAGATTTGGAACTTCATTTGGAATAGATGTTAAATCTTCTAATACGACAATAAAGGTAGAAAACAATTCTGCTGTTTATGGAAGAACTGCTATTAATTTTGATGGTGGTAGTGGTAATAATGTTAGTATTAGTGATTCTAGGATAGAAGGACGCGATATATATAATACAGATGCTAATGTTATAGAATTTAATAATCAAAGTAATACTAATCTTAATATTAGTAATTGTATAATTGAAGGTAATAATCCTACTGGGGATTCAACAAGTAATGTTGTTTATTTCAAAGGTAATAATAGTGAAGTAAAAGTAAATTTAAAAGATGTTAATATTACAGAAAATAATGATGCAGATAAGAGTACAATATTTAATTTTGGAGAATCTACACATAGTAATAACAATGTTATTACTATGAATAATAGTTCTAGTATTACCTTTAAAGAAGGAGGTTTAAGTTTAGATAATAAATACAATAAAAGTGATAAATATGCTGTTGTGGGTATTTATGATAGAGATGGAAATAGTGAGATAAAAGTCTATGATAATGATACTGCTATTGAAGAGTTAGAGTCCAAATCAAGCTTAGAGGGTTATAAGTTTAAAGGTTGGTTTAAACAGTATGATGGTGCTGTTTATAGTGAAGAGTATGAAAAAGGTCCTGATGGTGCTTATCCTAAAGCGGCTAGTAATACTAATATGGATTTATATCCTAAGTTTGTAAAAGAAGTTAAGGTAACTATTGGAAAAGAAGGAAAATCTCATACAATCGAAGAGGGACAAACTCTTGAAGATATACTTAATGTAGATACTGAACTTGATGCTCTAAAGAAAGAAGGGCAAAACTTAAAAGGATATATTATGCATGGTGTGACTGGTAGTAGTTTGTCTGTTACTGCTAAAACAGTTGAGGAATTAAAGAAAATCAAGATAACTGAAGATGTTACTGTTGAGGCTGTTCATACTGTTACATTAACTGTTAATGATAAAGAGTTTGAATTAGATTCAGGTGATACTGTTGAAAAAATAGGAACTCATGATGGTTATACTGGAACAAAAGCAGAATATGATAGTGCTAAATTAAATAACAAAGATGATTTACATTTTTCTAGATTAGTATATGATGGTACTAAAGATACATTTGATGAAAATACTCCTATTACTTCAAATACTAAAGTTGTTACAAAACATTATGCTGTTGTAACTTTAGGTAGTGATAGTGAGACTAAATATAGAGTAGAAGAAGGAGAAAAAATTTCTACTGGTACAAAATATCTTGCTGATAATACTAAATTAGTTGATGCTTTAAAGGCTATTAAAGAAGCACCAGTTGAAGATAAAAGTTTTTCTAGATTTGTAGATAGTGATAAAACAACTATAAATCTTGAAGGGGAAGAAGAAAGTAAAATAAGTAAAGATACTAACATAAAAGCAATTTATAGTATTAAGGTACAAATTGGAGAAAATAAACCTTTTACAATAGATGAAGGTGGAAGTTTAAAAGATTTAGATGATGATGATAATATAAAAGGACAATTAAAGGCGTTAGTGAATGCTGTAAAAGATAAAACATTTACTGGATTTTGGGTTTCAGTTACTGGAAAAGATGAGAAAGAATTAGTAGAATCTACTGCTGCTAGTCCAGATGATGCTATTGCAAAAATAATTGATAAAAAACTTTCAAACAATACAACTATTTATGCAGACTTTAAAGCAAAAGTTACAATATGTCCAGATAAGAATTGTGGAAGTGATAAAAAAGAATTTACAATAGATTCTGGAAAAACATTAAATGATGTAGAAAAAGAAAATGCTTCTGAATTTGAAAAAGCAAAATATCAAAAATATTCTGGTCAAGATGGAAAAGAAGATAGATTTTCTAGATTTGTAGATATTGATGGTACTACATTTGAAGAGACTGCAGAAATTGAAAAAGATATTACTTTAATTCCAAAATATTATGCTTATGTTACAATTGATGATGAAAGAGAAAATGTTAAAGGACAATATAAAGTTGAAGAAGGTAAGTCTATAAGTGATATTGAAACAGATGAAGGAAAACTTGCTTTAGCAACCTTAAGATCAAATATAGAAACACTTGATGATACAGGAGAAGAGTTACATTTTGAAAAACTTGTTGATAGTGATGGAAGAGATGTTGATACAACTGTTACTGGAGATATTACTATTAAAGGACTTTATCATTATGATGTGGATATAATTGAAGATTATGATGATCCTCATAACACTAGTGGTGTAGATGGACATGAAGGATTTGCTGGATTTATAGTTTATAGAAATGAGAATTTAAAAACCTCAAAAGAATCTGATGGTCAATTAGAAAAAGTAAATGCTTCTTTAGATAAATTAGTGGCATCTGCTAATAAAAAGGATGGTACTAGAAAGTTTAAGGCTTATAAAGAGACTAATACTAATCAAGTATATGATAGTAGAGATGCTCTTTTAGATAAAGTATTTAATTATCATATTAATATTAATGCTTTAGTAGCATACAAAGTTAAAGTAGGAGAAAATGTAGAAGACTTTGTTGTTGAAGGAGATACTATTAGTAATAGTGAAAGTAATCTTTTAGTAGATGCAATTAATAAGTTAAAAAATGTTAGTGATAAAGTATTTGATAAGTATGTAATTAATGAAGAAGAAAAAGATGAAATACCTGCAGATACAGTAATTAATGAATATACTGAAATTAGTGCTAAATATAACGTTAGAATTAAAATAGGTGAAGATGATGATACAGGTTATTTAATACCTGAAGGTAAGACATTGTCTAGTTTACCTGAAGAAACACAAAAAGAAGTTAAAGCAAAACTTGAAGCTTTACAGAAAAAAGAAGGATTTAATTTTGATGGTTATAGTGTTGATGAAAAAACAGTTGATGATGTAATGAAGAAAGAATTTAATCAAAACACTACAATAGTTCCTAAATTTAATATTATTGTCACAATAAATTGTCCTAATAGTGTTTGTAGTGAAAATGGTCATAAAACTTTCCAACTTGCAACAGGAGATACAATAAAAACAATTGGTGATGAAGAATTAAATAAAATTAAAAATGCTGAAAAAGAATCTAGCAAAGTATTTAATAGATTTGTAGGTGAAGATGGTAATACATTTAGTGAAGATACTAAGTTTGAGAGAAATACTACTTTAACTGCAAAATATGCTTATGAAGTAACTATTGATGATGATGATGATGATACTAAATATAAAGTAGAAGAAGGTACTGCTATTAATGATGATATTAATGCAGAGTTGAAAGAAAAATTAGATGAATTAGAAAATGTTGAGGGTAAGACATTTGATAGATTTATTGATGCAGATACTAGTGACTCAATAGATAGAGTTGCAGGACAAATTACTAAACCTACAAAAATAAAACCTATTTATAGTGTTACAGTAACTATTAATGGAAGTGAATTTAAAGTAGATGAAGGTGGAAGCCTAAAAGATAAGGGTGATGTTAAAAATGCTCTTGATGCTTTAAAAGATGCTTCTGGTAAAGAATTTGATAAGTATGTAGTTGATGGCAAAGAAGTGTTAACTAGAGAAGCATTATTAGAAAAGAAATTTAATTCTAATGCTTCAGTTACTGCTAAATATAATGTTAGAATTAAAACAAAAGAGGATGACGCAGGATTTTTAATTCCAGAAGGTAGTAAGTTCTCAGATATTACAGAAGATAAATTAGAATCTGTTACAAAAACTTTACCTGGTGGTAAATCTAGTTTTGCGTACTTTGTAGATGAAAATGGTAGTAAAATAGATGATAATTATACATTTAATAAATCTATGACTATTACTCCTAAATATAATGTAAAAATTACTATTGAGGGAGTAGGAAATGTAGAAGTATTAGAAGGTAGTAAAGTATCTAGTGCTACAGAATTAATAAAACAATTAAATAGTAATTCTGATAAAAGATTTAATTCATTTGAAGGTGGTACAACATTAGAATCTACAGTTGATAAAAGTATTGATTTAGTTCCTATTTATGAAATTGATATAACTATTAGAACTGGTAATGAAGAGAAGAAATATACATTTGTCTTAAAAGATGCTAATAAAGATGGAGTTCCTGTAAGTAGTTTAACAACATGTGGTGATAAGCATTTAAGATTTGAAGAAAATGACAAAAAAGTAGAGGAGTCTACAAAGTTCAATAAACATACTAATCTTGTTGAAATATATAAGGTAGAAGTAACTGTTGATGGAGAAACATTTACTTTTGAATCTGGTAATACACTTTCTTCTAATATATTAAGTCCTGAACAAATGGGAATATTAAATGGAAAATTAAGTGCTTTAAAAGCATCTCCTGATGGTATTAGAGGATTTTCTAGATTTGTTAATAAGCAAACAGGAGAGACTATTGATGAGAAAGATTTTGAATTTATTCAAGATACAGAAATAATTCCTAAATATAATGTAATTCTTACTGTTGTTAGAAAAGATGATAATGGTAATGAAATAGATGTTGTAGAAATTCAATTAGGTGAAGGATTAACTATTTCTGAACTTAAAGAAGAAGAATATAAAAAATTACAAGAAAAGTTAGATGAAGTAGTAAAAGAATTAGAAAAAGAAGGTAAAGTTAATTGGGCATTTTCTAAATTCTTAGATGAAGAAGGCAATGAAGTAGATCTTAAAAATACTAAGATTGATAAAGATTCTAAATTAATTGCAGTCTTTGAAGAGAAAAAGCCTGATACTCCTGATTTAGGAGAGATTACTGGTAATAATTCTAATAATGATAAACAACCTTCTAAAGTAGCAGTTCCTGATACTGCTGGAGGGGAAAATAATATAGTTACTACTATAATAGATGTTATATTATTTATGTTATCAATACTTCTTATTAGTGGACCTGTTGTTATGTATAAGACAATTAAGGTTAAAAATAAATAATTATAATTAAGAGAGCTTCAATTGAAGTTCTCTTATTTTTTTTGAAAAAAATAAAAAACTTTCAATTAACTAAATTGAAAGAAGTAAGAGAAATCAATTTAATAAAATGCTTAAATGAATTTATTAAATTCATTCTTTTTTTGTTGTTAATTATATAAAACATGTGTTTGACTATGTTTTTTTCTTATGTTAAAACAATTGTAATCTCTAAAGAAAGGAAAGTGGTGTTATGATTAAACTAAGAGATTATAATATTGATTATTTATATGATAAAAAATTAAAAAAAGAAGGGAGGATAGAATTAATTAATCCAAAAGATATAGGTGATAATAATAAGTTATCTATTGTATCAGATACTATGTTTAAAACAATGTTTTTTAATGAGGATAGAATAAAATACTCATCTAAGTTACTATCTTATTTTGTAGATGTAAGTTATGAAGAGTTATGTAAGAATTTAAAACTATCAAAAGAATTACTTGATAAAGATAATTATTATGAAAAAGGACAAAGAGTAGATTATGTAGGGAGAATAAAAGATACATATTTAAATATAGAAGTGAATAATTCAACAGATCCAGATGTAATGAGAAGGAATGTATTATATGCATTTAGATTAATGAATAAAAATAATAAAATAGGAGTTAGTAATAGAGAAATAGGAAAAACACAAGCAATACAGATAAATATAAATAATTTTGCATTTGTAGGAATAGATAAAGTAATAGATGTATATACGATACAAAATAAAGATAATATAGGGCTTATAAATAGTCCAATAATAATACAAATATACTTGCCAAACTTAATAGAAAAATTATATAATAAGGTGTAGAGAAGTTAAGTGAGATAGAAAGATTACTACTAGTATATGTAATAAGTGATATAGATACTTGTAGGAAGGTAAGTATAGGAGATGTTATAATGGAAGAGTTTATAAAAGATGCCAAAGATGCAAGTCGAGAAAATGATACATTAACATCATATGATAAAGAGTGGGAAACTAAGTTATGGGGTCGTGAAGAAGGAAGAGAGAAAGGAATAGAAGAAACAAAAATAAACATAGCAAAAAATATGTTAAAAAAAGGAATGGAAATATCATTAATAAGTGAAATTACAGATTTATCAGAAGAGGATATAAAGGATATTAAAAGTAAAGAATGAGAGTGTAAAAAACTTTGTGTAAAGTTACCATCTATGGTAATAAAGATATTAGAGACTATATCAGTCTCTTTTTTGATAATCTAATATTATCATAATTAATTAAATTTTCAAATATCATTTTAATCGATCTGGATATAATATATTAAGTTCATTATATATCATATCCCAATTTCTATATCTCGTTGTCCATTTCTTTTCAATATTTTTTGTAGCTAAATATAAACTTTTCATTAAAGAATTATCTGTTGGAAATACTCCTTTTGTTTTTGTGTATTTACGATAAGAGGAGTATGTAAATATTTTTATTATTAAATGGTTTCGTATTGAAGTTCTCTTATTTTTTAATAAAAAGTGCAGAAGCTTTCTGCACTAATTTTTGTTGTGTAATATTTTTATATTGATAAAGTTAAATATATTTAAGTATTTTTATTATTAAATGGTTACGCTTAGTAGTTTTGATAATACCAATATATTTGAATTTACCAACTCTTTTAACACTGAATATATCATTCTCTTTTAATTTATAAGATGTGTCTTTTAAGAAATCATAGTTAAGTATGATTTCTTTATTTTTTTTCATATCTTTAATATATTTTCTTCCAGTTTTACATAAAGTAGATATAACAGTATCTATTCTATTACTAGATACATTTAATTCTATTTCTTCATATGATCTTTCATAGTTTTTAAAAGTATCAGATGGTAATTCTATAAGTTCTATTTTATTGTTTCCAATTTTTAATAGATTGCTTTTAAAATAGTTTTTAAAGGATGTTAGAACATATACATAATATTTATTATCTATAATTAAAATATCTCCAAATACTTCGTTTGTTATACCTAAAGAGAATATACTACCTAGGATATCTTGATGCCTTAATTTCTTTTTTGATTTTATTTCATATAAAGTTATTTCTGGTAGAGAATTTTTGTAAAAGATATTTTTTTCACTATCTTTATATGGATAAAAAATATTATATTCATCTTTTTTTAATTTTCCTTTTAATTCTTTTTGTTCTTTTGGATCAAGAAAAAAAGTATATTGTCCATTATTTAGTCTATTTAAATTTTTTTGAATTTTATACATAGTAAGTACCTCTTTAAATAATATTTTAACATATTAATAGAAATAGTGAAATTTCTATAAAAAAACTTGACTTTTTTAATTTTTGGTATAGAATAGAAAACAATTTCGTATTTTGAATTAAGGAGAAACTAAATAAAGAAAAAATTAAAGGGAGATGTTCGGTGATGAATTGGAAAAATATGAAAAGTGTGTTATCTAATGCATTAGATAACAATAAAGATATCTTTATTAAGCATAAAAAGACTATTATGATTGCCATAATATTTTTTGTGGTTGCTTATTTTTTTGGGTTTGCAGCTATAGTAACTAAATATGCAAGTGTTGCAAATCTTTCGTTTTTTGATAACGAAACAAATTATAAGCGTACTGCTGATCCAAATACAATGGAAGACTATTTGGATGATGACGTTTTAGGAATTGATAAAAGTTCTAGACATGCTGGTCGTATATGGACAGATAAAACTGTATTTGCAAAAAATTATCGATTTACTGAATCAGAAAAAGATTATAAGGATGATAATCCTAACTTAAGATTTTTAAATGATACTTTAACATTGAATGCAAAAGATGATGGTTCTACTAGTACTGTACAAACTAATACTGATTTCTTACATGTATTTTCTGCTGTAGGGTCAAGTCAAGTTGTGGATCAATATACTACTCAACCACTTGATGTTGTATTACTTTTAGATATTTCTAGTTCTATGACACGTTTAAATGGTGGAACTACAATGGATACTAATGATTCATTACATCAAGTTATAAAAGAAGCAAATGATTTAATTAATCAGTTGATGGGAAAAGATCCAAACCATACTGTTAGTCCGCTTAATCGTGTTGGTGTAGTTGTGTATGGTGGAGGTGTACAAAAATTATTACCACTTAAACATTATTCTTCATTAACTGATGGTATTTATATGACTATTTCTGGTAAAGAAAATAAAACACCTGATGTGGGTAAATTACCTACTGTATATTTTCCTAAAATTAAAAGTACAGTAAATGAGAATTCTACAGTGGAAACTGAAGTTATGCGTGCAGATTCTACTTATCTTCAAGGTGCTCTTTATGAAGGTATGGAAATGCTTGCTAATGAAAAAGATACTACTTATGAAAATAAGGCTACAGGTCAAATAGAATCACGTATGCCTGTTGTTATAACATTAACTGATGGTGCTACTAATATTGTTAGTGCTACTAAAACTACTTATAATCCAGAAAATAAGGATAATGAAATAACAACTAGTTCTAAAAGTTATGATTGGTGGGAACCTTATGATGGAATAATAAAAACTGCATCAGGAGATTATGCTCATCCTGGTACTAATCCGATTTATGCCAATTGTAATGATGGTACTGGTAAGAATGGTAGAGAAACTGAGATAGAAGCTATTTCAACCAGAACTGTATCTAATTTGTTACTTGCAAGTTATTATAAAAAGAAAATAGAGAATCATTATGGTATAAAAATGAAAAATTATTCCATTGGATTTAACATTAAAGGTCTTGGTGGACCTAATGGTGATTATCCAGGAGAACAACTTCTTGCCACTCTTAATCCAAAAGAATATTTTAATCCAGAAAGAAAATTAACATATTTTTCGTATGGAGGAACTAAAGCAAAAGCGGAAATTGATGCGTCACGTACGGCTCTTGAAGACTATGTAGAAGGGAATGAGCCTAGTTTAGATTTCCCAAGGGGCGGAAAAAAATATACTTGGGCAGGTAATGATTCTACTGCCAGTTTTACATGGAAACATCCTGAAGATAAAGACAATGATTTAACTAAATTTGAAGATGTTTATTATATAGATAAATATTATACTGCTGATAATAATGATATTGCTAATATTTTTGATAGTATTTTTGAAGAAATATCAGGTTCTAAATTTAATCCAATTGATGGAGTAAATGATGCTGGTGTTAACAATTCACTTTTATATATGGATCCAATTGGTGAAAATATGGAAGTTAAGGATAATGGAGTTACAATAGGTAAAGATAATTATGATATGAGTCTATTATTATTTGAAAAGATGCATGGTCTTGTCAAAGCAGGTATATATGATTATAAATTTAATAGTACTCATCGTGGTCCTGATCATAATTCTGATACAGGTAGTTTCCAAGAAGGTTGGTATGATAAAGATGGAAAGTTTAATGGTGAAGAAGGTAGTTTTGAAAATGGAGATACTTATTATTTTAGTATAGATACTATTAGAAAATATGTTTCTACATTAGATGATGAAGAAGATTCCCTAACTAATCAAGAAAAGAATACAGTTTATAAAGTTTATCGTTTTGCTGATAGTCAAGAGGAAAGACTTAAGAAAGTTAATAATCCTTGTTATGAGGCTCCTGAAGAGGGTCAAGACTCTCCATATTCATATTCATTAAGTGATATACGTGTATGGATTGAAGATACTGGAGATTTTGTTGATGAACAAAGTGGAGGAGCAATTGATTTAGGTTATAATGAAGCTCTTTATATTAGTATTCCAAAGAATGCTTTACCAGTTTTAACTGCTAACATCTCAATAGGTGTAGATGGTAATATTACTTATAAAAACGATGTTGATTATATAAAGAATATGGGTGACTCTTTAAAATCAACACATGTTACACCACTTAGATTATTTTATGGTGTTGGTGTTAGTAATAATGTTTTAACAGATGATGGATTAGATATTGATATTGCTAAACTTGATAAAGAGTATATTGAACATCATACAGATGAAAATACTGGAGACATTTATTTCTTATCTAATTATTATAGTAATACTGGATATAGTGATTATGTTTCAGATACATTTAATAGTCGTAGTAGAGGAGATGCTAATAGTACATTTTCTCCTTCAACAGACAATCGCTATTATGCTTTCCAAAAACCAATTATTTTATATAAAGTAGATGATAATGAGTTACAAAAAGATGCAAATGGAAATGTATTATATCAAGAAAAAACTTTAACAGATGACTATGCTACATTTATAGGAAGTCATAGTGCAATAAAAAATGGAAGTATGAGTTCTAATTCTTGGTATTGGATAGTTGGAGATTATTATACTAGTGATGGTAAAACTGCTCATATTGCTGTTACTCGTAAAGGTAGTGAATTTGGTAGTGCTATAGGTGGAGAAGATGGTAAAATTAAAGATGGAGAATACTTGGTTTGGTATAATCCTACTGGAAAAGGACTTACTCAGGATAATATTAGAGAGTATGATGTAGAAAATCCAACTCCACCAGATAAAAGTGGAAATTGGGTAATTGCTACTAAACCAGGTGGACTTCGTGTTGGTGATTTAGGTCAAATGGTTACATCGAAAGAACAAAATGTTACAAGTTCTGCTTATAATGTATATGTTCCAACAATAAGTTCAAATACTACAAATAGTAATATTATTATAGATAATTATCATGGAAATAATGGTAGAATTGTTATTCCAAATAAGTTATTACAAGTTACTAAGGAAGTAGAAGAAGATGGTGGAAAAAATGATCCTAATAAAGAGTTTAAATTTGAAGTTAGAATAAATAAATATGTTGGAGATCATGATGCTATTGTTCTTGTAAAAAATCCTTATTCTAAAGAATGGCAATTGAAGATGGATTCTATTGATATAGTAACTAATAATCAAGGACTATTACAAACAGAAGGACATGGAGATACCACACTTGCAACTGTACCTCGTGATGATAAAGAGTATTATGTATATGTGGGTACAAGTGCAGATGGTTCTGAGGAAAATATTAGACCTTTATATAAAGATGCTGGTAATAATGAACTTGGTAATAATCAAAATGCAGTTGAAGGTGCTGGTAGAACTGTATATGTTAGTAAAGAAGATTATGAAACATTGAAACCTAATGAAAAAAATAATATGAGATATGGTATTGCTGATAATAATAAAAATAAAACTGGATCTGTTGATTATTGGGTTGATAAAGTATATTTAATTCCAAAAGAAGGAACTGATATAGACAGTTGGACATTTAATGCAGAAACAGCAGACAGTTTATATAAAACAGAAGAACGATTTGTAATTTCTCATTTAGACTCAACAAAAAATGGAATTAATCAACTTACATCAGATTATGCAACAAAATCAGTATATTTAACAAAAAAAGTATATTTTGGTTATGATGAAGAACATATGCCATCAGATACATCTACTATACCAGAAGACTTTACTGGAACAGATGAAGATTGGAAATGGGTTACAGACCCTGAAAAAGCTAATAAAGCAAGCTTTACTTTAAAAGCAGATGAAGGATTAGAGTTTGTTGGAATTGATGATGAAAATGATTATGATGTTTCAGTTGTTGAAGTATTAGATGGAAAAGATATAGATGAAGGTTATGGATTTAATAGAGTAGAAGATCATGAATCTAACACAAAAGAACATGAAGTAGAAGATAGAGAGGATAATACAACTGGTTATAAAGTATCAGGTAAAATAGCTGATAGAGTAGAAGAACATTACATTAATACTTATCGTGCTAATTATGATTTAACTTTAAGTAAAACAATTATGGGAAGTTTAGCAGATAAAGATCAAGAATGGACTTTTAGAGTTAAATTAACTCCAGAGGAATTTGAAAACTTTAAAAAAGACTATGTTTATCAGACTTGTACATTAAATAAAGAAAATACATTAGTGTGTGATGATAAAACAGAAGGTAAGTTATCATTTGAACTTAAAGAAGATACAAATGGAAAGTATTATGAAGATGTTATCAAGTTAAAAGCTGGAGAGATATATAGAATTAAAAATATTGATTATAAATGTAAATATGAAGTAGTTGAAGATGAGGCTAATGATGATGGTTATGATACTACATTTAGAACTAGTGAAGGTTATGATGCTAATACAGGTGATATGAGTCAAGATAGAAATGTAGGAATTATTAACGCTAAGTTTGCTCCAGTTGACTTATCAGTTGCTAAGACAGTTAAGGGAAGTTTAGGAGACTTTTCTAAAGATTGGTCATTTAAAGTTACATTAATTCCAGAAGATGGTTATGTAATAAAAGATAGTTATAAATATGAAGGTTCTAAATCTGGTGAAATGCAATTTGTTAAAAATGATGATGGAACTTATAGTAGTGAATTTACGTTAAAAAATGAACAGAAAATAACTATTAAAGATTTACCGGAAGGAATTAAGTATAAAGTAGAAGAAAAAGAAGCAAATACTGATGATTATATTACTACAGTAGTAGATGATAATGCTGAAGGTGAAATTAAATCTGAAAGTGGAGAAGTTGAAGTTAGATTTGTTAATGCTAAATATGACTCTAGAAAACTTGCAATTGGTAAAAGAGTGGAAGGAAGTTTAGGAGAAGTAGGTAGAGAATTTATCTTTAATATAACATTAATTCCTAGTGATAATATTGAACTTGATAGTAGTTATCATTATGTTGGATCTCATATAGTTGAAAATGTAGAAGATCCTGAAGATGGAAAAATAGAATTTACAAAACATACAGATGATGGAGTTTATTACACAGGAAGTGTTAAATTAAAACATGGTCAAATAATTACTATAGAAGGAATACCTGAAGGTACTCAATATCTTGTAAAAGAAGAGAATGTAACTGATGAAGGTTATACGACGACAACTACTGATAATAAGTCTGGTATGTTGACAACAGAAGGAGAAACTGTAATATTTGTTAATACTAAGATTGCTACTACTAATTTAAAAATTAAAAAAATAGTTACTGGTAATAGTCTAGATACTGGAAAAGAGTGGAACTTTGAGGTTTATTTAACTCCTCCATTTGGAGTGGAACTTAATGATTCATATCATTATAGTGGCTCTAAACAAGGAGATATAACATTCAAAGATAATAAAGATGGAAGTTATATAGGAAAATTCACTTTAAAAGATCAAGAAACAATAACTATAGAAGGTTTACCTGAAGGTACAAAATATAAAGTAGTAGAAGTGGATGCTAATAAAAAGTCTTATATTACAGGTAAGACTAATAATACAGAAGGTACTTTAGAGTATAACGAAACACCTGAGGTTACATTTACCAATATGAAACTTGATCCAAAAACTTTAACTATTAATAAAGAAGTTTTAGGAGAACGTGGAAATAAAAAGAAAGAATGGACTTTTGAAATTATTCTAAATTCTACTGAAAAGACAGAAGATGAGATTACTTATAGTTATGTAGGTGGTTCAACTATAGATGGTGTTTCAAAACCTGAAGATGGAGAATTGTCATTTAGAAAATATCCTGATGGAAGTTATAGAAGAGAAATTACTTTAAAACATGGTCAATTTATTACAATTACGGGTCTTGATGCATCAACTGAATATAAAGTTGAAGAAAAAGATGCTAATAAAAATGGCTATATTACATATACTGAAAGTAATACAGGTGAAATTAGTGGAGATGTTGCATCTTTAGTAGTGTACAATAATAATTTACCTGGATTAAAAGATCTTACTTTAGAAAAACTTGTACATGGAAGTTTAGGAGAAGTAGATAAAGAATTTACCTTTATGATTACATTTACTCCAGATAAGAATATAAAACTTATTGATGAGGATGGAATTTATTATGGTGGTAGTAAAGACGGTTATTACTATGATGGTAGTAAAAAAGGATATTTGAAATTAACTTATAATAAAGATGGTACTTATATTGGAACAGTTTCTTTACATCATACTGATAAGATAACTATTCATGGTATTCCTGAAGATACTAAATATGAAATATTAGAAACTGGTGCAGATGGTTATAAAATTGATATTGATGGAAGAGTACCTGGAAGACTTTTAGATAATGAGACTAAAGTTACTTATAATAATATAAAATCAACTAACTTTGACTTATCTATTAAAAAGAATGTAAAAGGTAATATGGGAGATAAGAATCGTGAATGGAATTTTAAAGTTTTATTTACCGCACCAGCAGGTTCTACATTAAATGAAGAATATTCATATACAAAAAATAACGGAGAAAAAGGAACTTTAAAACTTAAACAAAATAAAGTAGGTAATTACGAAGGTTCTTTACAACTTAAAGATGGTGAAGTTGTTACTATAGAAGGTTTACCTGAAGGTACTAAATATGTAGTAGAAGAAGAGGATGTAACTAATGAAGGTTATACAATAACAACTACTGATAATACTAATGGTGTTATTGATAGAAAAGGAATATTAGTAGAGTTTAATAACTGGAAATTATCAAAACATAGATTAGTAATTGAAAAACGATTAAAAGGTGATAATGTTGAAGTTGATCGTGAATGGAATTTTGAAGTTACATTAACTACAGATAAAGGTGTACCAATGGAAGAGTTTTATCCATATATTAAAAATAATGGAGAAGAAGGAACTATTGATTTTGTAAGGCAAGAAGATGGTACTACTTATAAGGCTACAGTAAAACTTAAAGGTGGAGAATATATTTCTATAGAAGATATTCCTTATAATACAAAATATGATGTTAAAGAAGTAGAAGCAAATAAAGATAATTATAAAACAACTGATGAAAATTCTACTGGTACTTTAACTAAGAGAGAACATAAGGCAGTATTTATAAATGAGAGAAATAAAGATAAACCTAAGTTTATTGGAAATGTTGTAGATAATCCATTTACAGCAGACGGAATAGTTAAATATTTCTTACTATTATTTGGTGCAACTATTGGTGGATTTGCAATAGTAGTTAGAGAATATTGCTTTAAGAAATAATTTAAGATAAAGCTTACAATTGTTTGTAAGTTTTTTTCTTTTATGATAAAATATTTCTGCTAGAAAAGAGGTAGTAGTTTATGAATTATGGTGTTATAGTTGCTGGTGGTAGTGGTAGTAGAGTAAAAAGTATTGATGTTCCTAAACAATATTATGAAATAGATGGTGTTGCTATTTTACTTTATTCTCTTAGAAAGATGTTAAGTATAAATATGTTTGATAAGATTTATATTGTTGTTAGTGAGGATTATATTGATTATAATAGAGAAATTATAGGTAATGTATTAGGTAATGAAATACTTGATAAAATTAGATTTGTTCCTAGTGGTCGTGAGAGGATAGATAGTGTTCATAATGCTCTTGTTGCAATAGAAGAAAATGAAGATATAAAAGATGATGATATAGTAGTAATTCATGATGCTGCGAGACCTTTTGTAAGTAGTAGAATTTTAATTGATAATATAAATGGTGCTAGAGAATATGGGGCAGTTGTTACAGTAGAGCCAGCTGCAGATACTATGCTTATTTTAAATGATTTAGGAGAAGTAGTTGAGGTTCCAAATAGAAATAAAGTTTATAAAGAACAGACACCTACTAGTTCTAATTTAAAACTTATTATAGAACTTTATAATAAATTAACAGAAGAAGATAGATCTAGAATTACTGGTACAGCTCAAATATTTACTGAAAATAATTATAAAATAAAAACTGTTCATGGTAGTGATAGTAATTTTAAAATTACAACAGATGAAGACTTGGAAAGAGCAAAACAGAAAATGATGATTAATATAAATGGAAAATAAATTTTTCATTTTTCTTTTATAAAATATGAATAAAATATTTGGTTTTAAGTATAATATTTATTATCCGTAAAAAAAATACGGCAGTTTATTGACTAGTTGAAAATATTAATATATAATATGTGTTGAGGAGTGGTACTGATGTTGTGTAAATTTATGGTCAGTGGATATAAAGGGTTTAATAAAAAGATTTGTTTTGATTTTGAGGATCATAATGATTATCAATTTAATAAAAATTTGATTCAAGATGATTTAATTAATAAATCTATTGTATATGGTAAAAATGGAAGTGGAAAAACAAATTTAGGTTTTGCATTATTTGATCTTGTTTTTCATTTGACAGATAAGCATAGGAATATGTCTTCTAAAATTGAAAAAAATTATTTGAATATGAGTTCTAATAAAAATTATGCAGAATTTTATTATGAATTTAAATTTGGTGATGATATTGTAATATATGAGTACAAGAAGGAAAGTCTTTATAAACTATTGTATGAAAAAGTTTTATATAATGGTAAAAAAATAATAGAATATGATTTTTTAAAACCT
Organism: uncultured Bacilli bacterium; assembly: GCA_947623665.1. Classification (GTDB taxonomy): domain Bacteria; phylum Bacillota_I; class Bacilli_A; order RF39; family UBA660; genus CANRDQ01. The sequence goes on along the minus strand of CANQHJ010000022.1, from coordinate 5,111 downwards.
GAGAATAAGTTTATTGATTTAAAAGATGCTGATAATCTTAATTGGAAATATTATGATTCTAATGAACTATCTGTATTAAGATATATTTGTAATAATACGATTTTAAAAGAACATAAAGCTTTGAATGAATTAATGGAATTTGTTAATGGAATGTTGTGGTTTAGAAGTGTTGATAGTTTTGGTTTTATTGGTTTAATGAATAGAGGAGAATCTTTAGATACAGCGATTATAGATAATGGAAAACTAGATGATTTTTCAAAGTTTTTAAAAAATAATGGTTTGAACTTTAAGTTGGTTAAAATAGATAATTTTGATAAATATTCAATAGGAATTGAAGAAAATAATAAAGTTGCTCCTTTTGGAGATATGGCATCTTCTGGTACTTCAGCTCTTTGGTTGTATTATTATTGGGAGATGCATTTTAAGGATGTTAAATTTTTATTTATTGATGAGTTTGATGCTACTTATCACTTTGATTTAGCAGCTAATATTGTAAAAAGGATTAACGATAATAGTTCTTTTCAGTCTGTTTTGACAACTCATAATACGTATTTAATGAATAATAAGTTAACACGTCCTGATTGTACATTTATTTTAACTCCGAAGTTTATTAAAAACTTATCATCTTGTACTGAAAAAGAATTAAGAGAGGCACATAATATAGAGAAGTTGTATAGGGAGGGTTTGTTTACAGATTAGAATGAGCAAAATATTATTTATATATGAAGGAAAGAACAGTGAAAGAAAATTTTGTAAATTGATTATTGATAAATATTTTCCAACTAAAAGAAAGCATAAGGAATATGTATCTTTTCGTACAAATATTTATGCTTTATATGATGAATTGAGAAAAGATGATGGTCTTGATATTGTTTTTTTGGTTACAGAAAAAGCAAAAAAACGTGGAAGTATTGAAGAATATAACAAGTTAAAAAATGGTGGATTTGCTGAGATATATTTGATTTTCGATTTTGATCCACAAGGACATCTTGATGATTATCAAAAAATTAATATTTCAAAGATTAAAAAAATGGTTAAATTTTTTGATAATGAAACTACAATGGGAAAAATTTATTTAAATTATCCTATGATTGAGTCTTTTAAACATTTTACTTCCATACCAGATGTTAATTATAATAGTTATGTTGTTCGTTTAGAAGATTGTAAAAAGTATAAAGAACATATTAATGATATTAGTGTAATAACTCATTATGGACTAATAACAGAAGAACAATTAGATAATATTATTTCTCAAAATTTAGATAAATATAGTTATATTTCTTCTAAAAGTTTAGATACGTATAGTGATTATATAAAAAACTTTTCTCAATATAAACTACTTAATATTCAATTGAAAAAATTGAAGGAATGTAGAGTTATATATATTTTTAATACTGCGGTTTTTTGGGTAATAGATTATTTTGGAGAAAAAAATTATAATAAGTATAATATTGTAAAAAATGATAAGGTACTAAAGATGAATGTATAGTTTTATTCATCTTTTTTTTAATTTATTTAAAAAAAGTATTGACAAAATAGTTTGTTATTAATATAATGTTAATAACAAACAAAAAAGTTTGTTAAAATTATCAATATTGATATTAACAAAATGATAATAAGAAAGGAAGGATATTATGAAAAAAGTAAAAGATTTAAAAGTTTATGAAGGGATGTTAATAGTTGTTGACATGGTTAATGGTTTTGTAAAGTATGGTGCTTTGCATGATGAGGAAATTGGAAAGGTAGTTCCGAGACAAATTGAAATTATTAAAGAATCTTTAGAAAATGAAGATTTAATTGTATTTGTTAAGGATACTCATGAGGTTTCTTCTGTTGAACATAAAAGATTTGGGGGAGCACTTCATTGTGTTAGAGGAACAGGAGAAGAAGAGGTTATTGATGAGTTAAAGGAATATGTTGATAAGGATAATACTTTAACTGTTAGAAAGAATTCTACTAGTTTTATGGAAGCACCTAAATTTAGAGATATCGTCCAAAATGCAGAAAATATTAAAGAGGTAAAGATAGTAGGTTGTTGTACTGATATATGTGATTTTAATGGTGCAATGGGACTGGCAAATTATTATGATGAATGGAATAGAGATGTTAATATAAAAGTTTATGAAGATGCTATTGCAACATTTGGTGAGGATAGTCGTCAAAACTATGTAGAGGCTGCTAAACTTTTAATGGAGCAACAAGGTATAAAACTTGTTAAGAAAAGATAAGGAGAGTGTTAATATGAGAAATATGGATATAAAATATGAGGTTACATTTAAAAATGTTAATCCTCTAAAAGATAAAGAGATAAAGATGAAGATTGCTAAAGTTTTAAAAGAGACTATGCAAGAAGAGGTTGATGTTAGGTATGATTCTCATAATATGACTATGATGACAGATTTTTATGAGATGACTATGGGAGAGGTTAATAATAAATTTTTAGAATATGAAAATATAGATTATTATGATGCTTTCTTTAGGGTTGAACCTTTAGATGCAGGATATGGTATTGTTGGTGGACTTGATAATCTTATAAAGTATATAAAAGAATTTCATTTTACAGATGAGGATATAGAGTATTTATTTCAAATGACAGATTTAAGTGAAGAATTTTTAAATTATTTAAGACATTTACAATTTACTGGAGATATTTGGGCTATACCTGATGGAACGGTTGTCTTTAGAAATGAACCTTTTATAACAATTAGAGCACCACGTATTCAATGTAAATTAGTTGAGACTGCAATTTTATCTATATATAATGCAAATATTGCTTATGCTACTGCGGCAACTAAAATAACTCATGCAGCAGGAGATGTTCCAGTTATGGCTTTTGGAGCACGTCGTGGATACGGACCCGAGGCATCAGTTGATGCAGATATTTGTGCAATGATGGCTGGTTGTGTTGGTACATCTAACGTTAAAGCAGCTAAAGATACTTTGACAAAACCACTTGGTACAATGGCACATTCTGGTGTTATGGAAGCAGCAGATGAAAAAGAAGCTTTTAGAAAATATGCTAATACTTTTCCAGATAGTACAACACTTTTAGTTGATACTTATGATACTTTAAATGGTACAAAAACAGCAGTTGATGTATGTTGTGAGGAAAAGGTTGATCTTAAAGGTGTTAGAATTGACAGTGGAGATTTAGCATACTTATCAAAAGAAGTTAAAAAAATAATGGAGAAGGATTTTCCTAATGCTAAGGTTTGTCTTTCAAATGGACTTACTGCAGATGTTATTGAATCTTTAAAAATGCAAGGTGCTGTTATGGACTCTTTAGGAGTTGGAGATAATATTTCTTCTCCAGATAAAAGAGTTGGTGCTGTTTATAAACTTGTTGCAGTAGAAGAAGATAATAAAGTAGTTTCTAAAATAAAGGTTAGTGGGGATGCTATTAAGACTACTAATCCAGGTTTTAAGAAAGTATATCGTTTTTATGATAAAGATACTGGTTATGCAATAGGAGATGTAATTGCATTTGATAGTGAGGTTATACCTAAAGATAAGTATACTTTAGTTAGTGATAAAGATGTTAGTAAGAAAAAAGAAATAGATAATTATAATGTTAGATGTTTACAAGAGTTAATATTTAAAGATGGAAATCTTGTATATGATGCTCCTACATTAGATGAGAAAAAAGAGTATTTTAAAAAGGAGATTGCTACTATGTATCCAGAAGTTATGCGTAGTTTAAATCCTCATAAATATATTGTAGATTTAAGTGATGAAGTAAGAAGTGTTAAAAATAATTTAATAGAAGAAGTTAGAGGTAGACAGTATACATTAAAAAAATAAATTTTGAAAGGAATCAAAGAAGTGAGAAAAATTGTAAAAGAGGAAATAGATTATTATATAAATGAATTTAAATGTTTAAGAAAAGAATTGGTAGAAAGTTATAAAAACTTTATTAATGTTGAAAAGTATAATTGTGAGTTAAAGGGTGGAATTGTTATTCCAAGAGAGAGGATTGTTAAAGGTAGGAGAGATGGTAGTGCTGCAATTATTCTTCCTGTAACAGAAGATGATGAGACTTTGCTTGTTGTACAGCCTAGAGTATTTACTAGAAGTGGTGTAGGAGTTGAACTTCCAGCAGGTTATATTGAAAATGGTGAAGATGCAAAAGTGGCTGCTTTAAGAGAGTTACAAGAAGAAACTGGTTTTTTAACAGATGATATGATTCATCTTGCAGCTTATTATCAGGATCAAGGTTGTAGTTCAGCGCTTAATCATGCTTTTTTAGCTCGTAATTGTCAAAAGGTTGGAGAACAGAACTTAGATAAAGATGAATTTATAAAGTTTTTACCAGTTAGAGTGGATGAAATGTATGAACTTGCTGATTTAGGTTATATAAATGATGCTAATTCCATAATTGCAATAGAAAAAGCAAGACAGTATATAAAAAAATAAATAATTTGGAGTAAGAAAACTTACTCCAACTATTGTTTTAGGAGGATATTATGAAGTTAGGTGTTTATGTTGGAAGTTTTAATCCTGTACATAAAGGTCATATAAAAATAATTAATCATTTACTTGATAAAAATTATTTAGATAAAGTATTAGTTATTCCAACGGGTAACTATTGGAATAAGAATGATTTAGAAGATATTAAACATAGAATAAATATGCTTAAATTTTATGAAAATCAAAATATAATTATAGATGATATTCATAATAATATTTTATATACTTATGAAATATTAAGAGATTTATCTTTAGATAATGATAATTTATATTTAATATTAGGTGCTGATAATATAATTGATTTTTCTAAATGGAAAAATTACGAAGAATTGTTGTATTATAAATTTTTAATTATTAATAGAGATAATATAAAAGTAGAAGATTATCTTAAGAAAATAGGTAAAACTTTCTTATATACTATTGTAAATGATTTAGATATTATTCCTATTTCTTCTACTTATATTAGAGAAAAGATTGTAAATAAAGATTTTTCTTGTTTATGTAATTATATAGATAAAGATGTTTTTAATTATATAAATGAGAATAAGTTATATATTAAGAAAAAATCAGTAAAAAAGAGTAAAAATAAATAAAAGAGAAAAAATAGATATAATTTATAAAAATAAAAGTTGTTCTATTTTTTT
>CANQHJ010000021.1 GCA_947623665.1 uncultured Bacilli bacterium | reverse complement strand
TTTTAATTTCTATAGCTTTATTAAAAGCTTTTAATATATATATTAAAAGTATTAATAAGTAATACAAATTACAATTTATATTAGATTAGTAAATAGTAAACTAAAATAGTTTGCTTTTTCTTTAGTATAAAGTTATAATTATATTAATGGTTGGTGCTATAATAATCTTTTTTGGAAAAAGTTGTAGATACCTTTCCCAATGGCACCATTGGGAAAAAAAGTAAAAATTTGTTATAAATCAGTGTAGGTGATTAATATGAAAAGAGAGTATTATAGGTGTATTATTATTTTATCGATATGTACTATTATATGTTTGTTAGTTTATTTTCTAACTTACGAAAAATGTAATGTTTTTGCAAATGTTTTTGGTAATATGAGTGTTGGATTCATTACTGGTTTTGTTCTTTTACTCATAACGAATAAAAAGAATGCTATATTGTATAAAAACAATAATTGTATAACAGAAATTAAGAATATATTAAGTTATATTAGGGAAATTGAAATCAAAATAATAAATTATGATGGATTGGAAAAATTAAGTAATTTGGATTTGCTCGATACGTATTCTGACTTGTCTAATATTTTAGAAAGAATTCATGAATTTAATAGTAATTATTTTGAAAAAAAACAATATAATTTTGAAGATATGCAAAAAGATTATGATGAACGTTTAAATAAGTTATGTTTAGTTAGAGAAATTAGTAAAGAGGTATATGATAAAAAGTATTCTGAAGATTTGACAGAAAAAATGTATATATTATATAAATTGCGATGGGAATTAAGAAAAGAATTAGAAAAACTAGAAATGGAAAATGAAAAAATGAATATTAGTATTTTTTAAATGTGATAACTAATATAGAAAGCTGGTGGGAAATGCTTACAATAAATTGGAAACAAGTATATGAGGTTGATATAAATGGAAGTAAAAAGTGGATTTTAATTCTATATAATATTTCAAAAAATCATTATGTTGGTTTACCTGTGTATAGTGAAGAAATCGAAAATAGTATATTTATTAAGTCAATTAATAAGTATGTTGTTTTAAGTGAAATATCAGATTATAATCGAACTAGCATTAAAAGATGTATTTATTTAAAAGGTAAAATCTTAAAAATTACAAAAAAAGAAATGGATAAAATATTTTTGAAATCAAAAGATTATTTTTTAGATTATGTTAAAAATAATACAAATAATGATTCAGATGGAATTGCATATAATAAATGGTGTAAAGAAAAAATAGAATTGATAAACAAAAAAGATAAAAATATTACTACTTTGAAGGTTGGAGCTATTTGTTGGGTAGAACTGGGTTATAATGTTGGTAATGAACTTAGAAAATTAAGACCTGTTGTATTATGGCGTTCTTCGGCAAATAAAGAGATGTGGACGGTTATACCTCTCACATCTAAACATAAAGGTGATAAATATTATTTTCATTATGATTTAGAAAATGAAAAACTAGGAACAATTAGAATAGAAAATTTAATAAATATTAGTTCTAAAAGAATAAAAGAACCATATTTTATAAAAAATAAAATAGCAACTATAACCAAAAAAGATAATGATGAAATATTAAAAAGAATAAAAAAATATTATGCTTTTGGTAAAATAAAAATTGGAAGTAAAAGAACTGATAAGAAACAAATAAACGAAAAAGTATTGACTTAATTATAAAAAATGGTATAATTAAAGTACTTTAGATTGTTGCAGGTGTTTTATACACTTGGTAGTTGTATTTCAAAAGGGAAAAGTTTTACTTTTCCCTTTTGCTTTTGGACAATAAATAGTATAATTATATTAATGGTTGGTGCTATAATAATCTTTTTCGGAAAAAGTTGTAGATAACTTTCCCAATGGCACCATTTTTTTAATTTGTTTGTTTTTATGAGGAGGAATATGTATGAATGAGCATGGTAATATAATAATTTATAAAGATAAAAATGATAATAATAATATAGAAGTTATTATGCAAGATAATACAGTTTGGTTGAATCAAAATCAATTAGTAAAATTATATAAATCTAGTAAGTCTAATATTTCTGAACATATAAAGCATATTTTAGAAGAAGGAGAATTAGATGAAAAATCATTTGTTCGGAAATTCCGAACAGTTGCATCAAATGGTAAAACATATAACATTATTTATACTATTTAAAATAATGGATATTCTTTGAAAAAATTAAATTATCACATTTAAGTATTGAAAATAAAAAAGGAAGTATATTATGGGAAGGTTTTCAAAAAGTATGATAAAAAAATATAAAGAGAGTAAAAAAAGCTCAGTTCTTGTATATTTAATTTTAAGATTTTTGGTATTGATAAGTATAATAATACAGATTCTTAGTGGTAATGTATCTAATGCGTTATTATGTGTTTTAGCACTTATTTTATTTACTTTACCTACTGTTTTAGCAGATAAATTAAGAATAACATTACCAAGTTTACTTGAGAGTATGGTATATCTATTTATTTTTGCATCAGCAATACTTGGAGGAATAAATAATTTTTATAAGATAATACCTATTTGGGATACTATTTTACATACATTAAATGGTTTCTTATGTGCAGGTATTGGATTTTCTTTAGTAGATTTATTAAATACTAGTAGCAAACGTATAAATTTGTCTCCTTTATATGTTGCAATAGTTGCTTTTTGTTTTTCTATGACAATAGGTGTGTTATGGGAATTTTGTGAATTTTCAGCAGATTATATATTTGGTATGGACTTTCAAAGAGATAGAATAGTAAATAGAGTTGCTTCTTTAAAATTAGATAAGAAAAAAGAATCTTCGACTATAAGAGTAACTGATATATATAAAACAGATATTTATTCTAGAAAAGATGGTAGAGTTACAATTGATAATGGTTATTTAGATATAGGATTAATAGATACTATAAAAGATTTATTTGTAAATTTGATAGGGGCAGTTGTTTTTAGTATAATAGGGTGGTTATATATAAAAAATAGAGATAAATATAAATTTGCAGCTAACTTTATTCCTAGGAAAAAATGATACTATAATAAAGAAAACAGTTCAAATGAACTGTTTTTATCGTGATTGTTTTTTTATTAGTTTTGCTTGTACAACAATTCTTCCACCTTCGTTATTTTGACAAGTTGATAAGGTAAGTATTTTATCATTTACATTAACGTTAGTAGTATTTGTTGCAGTATTTCTTTCTTTCATAGTGTCTAACCATTTTTGTTTTTGTTCAACTGAATTAAAGTTAGTAGTTATATAATAACTTTCACTTTGTATAGTATAAATTGAAAATATTTGCCATACCATGTTTTCTTTTGGAGTAGAAAGCCATATAGCATAATTATTCTTATTTTTTTGCCATGATTTATTTAGAGAGTCTTTTAAAGATCCGAATACAGTTTTATCAAGTCTACCATGACCGTAGATTATAGTGTTATCACTTAAATTATTTACATCATTTCTATAATCCATAAATACCCATCCAGCACTGTTGCTGCTTTTATTAAAAGCATGTTTTAAATAGTACTCGTTATTATTTGTTTGGACAACAGGATAGTTAATATTAGTATTTTCCATGTGAATAAAGGCTATAGTATCTTTATTTTTTCTTAATAGATCATTAAAATCAACTTCATAGAAAGGAAGTCCAACATAATACCAATAATCACTTTCTTTATCATCAGGAGGATTTATTAAATCTCCTTTATCTTTTTTCTTTTTTATTTTTGTTTCATCTTTTATTTCATCATTTATTTTTTTGATTTTAAAATTATCATATGCCCAAATACCGATTTCTACAAGTGAATAAATCATTACGGATAAGCATATTATTATAAATATCCAAAATAAAATATTTTTTGATTTTTTCTTTTTTCTTTTTTTAATTTGCTTATTTTTTTTATGGTTATTTTGTTTTTTATTTATTTTTGTTTTTGAATTATTTTTCTTTTTATTCGTGGAATTAGAAATAGAGTTTTTTTTCTTGTTATTATTGCTTGCATGTTTAGGTATATAATGATCATCACTTGCCATGATTCCACCTCTTTTCGATATATATTATATCATGTATAAATTAATAAGTAAAACTATATCTTGATTTTTGAAGAGATTTTTGGTATAATTATTCTCGTTGGTAAAAAGGCATTATTAATACACTTCGTGGTGAAGTGTGTTTTTCTGTGAGGAGTTGTAGTATGAAAAAGGTAGATTTAGGAAAAGAAAATATAACAAAATTGTTAATTATGTTTTCTGTTCCCTGTGTAATTAGTATGCTTATAAATTCAATTTATAATATTGTTGATCAAATATTCATTGGACAAGGAGTAGGACTTTTGGGAAATGGTGCAACTAATGTAATTTTTCCTTTAGTATTACTTTTTGGAGCAGTAGCAGGTCTTTTAGGTAATGGTTGTGCTGCAAATATTAGTTTAAGACTAGGAGAAGGAAAAAATGAAGAAGCAAGTAGAGCAGTTGGTTCTACTATTAGTGCAACTATTTTATTTTCAATAATAATTTCCGTGATAACATATATATTTTTACCACAATTAATAAAATTTTTTGGTTGTACACCTAATGTTTATAAATATGCCTTAAGTTATGGAAAAATTATTGTTATAGGAGCACCAGCTTTAATTACTTATACTGCATTATCATCTATTATTAGAGCAGATGGTTCACCACAGTATTCAATGTTTTTCTTAGTTACTGGTGCAATTATTAATGTAATATTAGATGCTTTATTTATATTGGTATTTAAATGGGGTGTTGAAGGTGGAGCTTTAGCAACTATTATAGGACAATATATATCTGCATTTATTTCTTTATTATATTTAAAAAGATTTAAGAGTTTTAAGTTGAGTTTAAAAGATTATAAAATTAATAGATCTATAATTAAAGTTATGCTTTATGGTTTTTCATCTTTTGTTACTCAAATTACAGTTTTAGTATTATTTGTTTTTATGAATAATGTATTAACTAAGTATGGTGCAATGACTAAGTTTGGAGAAGATATACCACTTTCAGCATATGGTATTATGTCAAAAGTAAATAGTTTACTTATATCTTCTATTTTAGGTATTGCAATAGGAGCTCAACCTATTATTGGATTTAATTATGGTGCTGGTAATAAAGAACGTGTAAAAGATACATTGAAAAAAATTTATTGTGTTAATTTTGGAATAGGAATAATTTTTAATTTAATATATTTAATTTTTCCTGCTCAATTAGTTTCTATTTTTGGTAGTGGAAATAATTCTTTGTATATTGAATTTTCAATAAGTTTGTTTAGAACATTTTTATTAATTAATTTTATTAATTCTTTTGAGATGACAACTAGTATTGTTATTCAATCTTTAGGAAGTGCTAAAAAAGCTGCGGCTTGTACTTTTATTAGGCAGATAATATTATTTATTCCAATTGCATTAGTTTTTTCTCATTATTATGGGCTTTATGGTATTTTATATGCTGGTCCAACTGCAGATATTTTATGTTTTATTATAGTTTTCTTTATATTTTTATCTGAATATAGAAATCTTACAGAGACTAGTAAAAAGGAGATTAAAGAAGTAAATATAGTGGATAAGAAAGGTATTGTTATTGCAATTAATAGGGAATATGCATCTGGTGGGCGTTATGTTGGTAAATTACTTGCAGAGGAGTTGAATATTCCATTTTATGATGAAGAGATAATTAGTTTGACTGCTAAAGAATCTGGTTTTAGAGAAGATTATATTGAAGATAATGATGAGAAAAGGAAGAATATGCTTAGCTCTGAATATAATAGTGATGATGAGATATTTGTTGCTGAGAGTAAGGTAATACATGAGATTTCTTTAAAATCTGGGGTTATTGTTGGTAGGTGTGCTGATTATGTCTTAAAAGATAGAGATGATGTATATAAAGTGTTTTTATATAGTGATATGGATAATAAAATTAAAAGAGCAGTTAAATATTATGGAATTAAAAAGAAAGATGCTAAATCGGTTATTTTAAAAATCGATAAACAAAGAGAAAAACATTATAAATATTATACTAATAGAGACTTTAATAATTTTGATAATTATGATTTAGCTGTTAATGTTGATACTTTAGGTGTCTTGGATACGGCTTTACTTATAAAAAATATAGTTAAATCAAGATTAAACTGATTTGTTTGAGTTTTTCTTTTGACTATGATATTATAATTGCTATAAATTATTGGAGGAATATATGAAAAGAAATAATTATGAAAAATTAGAGAAAATAGATAAAGAAAAAGAAAAATTTATTAATTATTTAAAAAATAGTTCTGATAATATACATGTAGAAAAATTTGGAGATTTTATTGCTTATTATAAAGAAAAAAATAATAAAATGTTTAAAGATTTTTATTTTATTAAAGAGAAGGAATATAATTTAAGAGAAATTTATAATGATGTTTATGATACTTTTAAATCAAATGTTGTTGAATTTTTAAATAAAGATGATGATTTTGAAACTTTATCTTTAGTTTTAGCAGTTAGAGGTGAGGATGGTTTTAAAAACGTTATGATTGAAAGTAATGATATTGAGGATTTAAAAAGTTTTGATGATGAGGATTATGATGAGGAGTTGTATAAGATGAAAAAAGTTGATAGACAACTTAGAAAATTTTTATATTTTGTAGATGAAGTAAAAGAAAGTAATTCTAAAATGTATATAAAAAGGGAAGATGATATTATAAGTTATGGGTTAGAAGATAATTCTTTAGGTTCTAGTTTTAGAGTTGATAGTGAGGATACTTTAAAGATAATGTATAATTCTATTATGAATAAATATCAAGGAGAAGTTAATGATGCTTTATCAATTGATGAAGATCAGATACCTACTTTATATGTTATTCTTAATAAAAATTTGATAATTACTATTAATAGTGATAAATTAGATGATTATAAATGGTTTAATAATCCAAATTATAATAATGATTATAAAATAAATACAAAGAAAAGGCATTAGTGTCTTTTTTAGTTTGAAAAATAGTTATTTGATAGTATAATTATATTAGAGGTGGATGTTATATGGAAAAACAGATTATTATAATCAATGGAACAGGTGGAAGTGGTAAAGATACCTTTGTAGAATATTGTATGAAATATGCTAAAGTTATTAATTTTTCTTCGATAGATAAAGTTAAAGAAATTGCAACTTTAATAGGTTGGGATGGTGAAAAAACAGAAAGAAATAGAAAATTTTTAAGTGATTTAAAAAAATTAACTACTGAGTATAATGATATGGCCTTTAATAGTATAAAGGATGCTGTTTCTAACTTTGAGGTAAGTGATAATGAAATATTATTTGTTCATATAAGAGAGCCAGAAGAAATTGCAAGAGCAGAGAATAGTTTTAATGCTAAAACATTACTTGTAAAAAGAGTTGGACATTCTAATATAACTACTAATTATTCTGATGCAAATGTAGACAATTATGATTATGATTTTGTAATTGAGAATACGACATTAGAAGATTTAGATAAAAAAGCAAATATATTCGTTGAAAATCTAAAAAAATATAATACAAAAAAATTACAAAAAAAATAAAGATGTTTTCATCTTTTTTATTATAAGGAAAGTGTGTTTAATAAAAGAACAAATATATTCTTTATTAAAATTTATTTAAACTTTACATAATGCATACCCATAGCTTTATGAATATCATATGCTCTTGGAGTATGTAGAATTCTTGCAATTAATAGATTATATATTTCATCAAATAAAACTATAGAACATAAAGTTATAGTTAAAATTAAAAATAATCTCTTGTTCATTTTTTTAGCAATATAAAAGCATATAGGTACTAAAAAATAAATTAATACTAAACCAGATAGACCAAAGAATAATACACTTCTAAGACAAATAAAACCTCCGATATTTCCAAAGTTTAATATTTCTTGGTTATAGTCCCAACATCTCCAACCATTTCCTATAATATACATTCCAAGACCTGATACAAATTCTAATATTCCACAAAGAATAGTACTAGTTAAAAATACTTTGAGAGGACTCTTTCTCATTTTATAAGTTACAAAGTATATACCTAAACTACCTATAGCGTATATATTTATCCAAGGTAAAAAATTACCACCTCTCCAATAGAAATATTTCATACCACCATTAAAATAATAAAATATATATTCATATAAAAATCCATAAAAACCAGTAATTACTATTAATAAGCATATTATTCCAATCATAGTTTTATTGTCAAAATTATGATTTTTTTCTATATATTCTTTATATTTTTCTTTCATTATATCTACTTCCTTTTAACAATAATTATATTATATAATAAAACTATTTGAAAATATATAAAATATTAGATAAAATTTATATAGGGTGTAAGATTATGAATAGAGAAGAAGAAATAATAAAATTAGTAAGAGAAGTAGCTAAAGATTTTAAAAATATACCAGATGAATTAATTGAAAAGCAAATAGAAAGTTATTTACAAGACTTGAGAAGTTTAGATGATATTAGAAAAGAAATATTTAATATTAGTGATAGAATAAAAGAAATTGAGAGTTTTATAAATAAAGATATTTCTGAAGATGTTTTGGAAAATTCTATTATTTTAATTGGACCTATGGGTACAGGTAAGAGTACTATTAGTAAGATGTTTTCAGAAGATATGAATATGGAAAGTATATCACTTGATGATAGAAATAAGTTAAAGGATTTATATCAGTATGAAAATAGTTTTAATAACTTTAAAGATTTTGAATTTTTTCTTACAGGAAATGTTTTAACTAGTTTAGATAAACCTTCTATTATAGATTTTGGGGCAGGACATTCGGTTTATGAAGATCCAATTTTGTTTTTTGAAATAAAAAGTTTGATAGATAAATTTGATAATGTTGTTTTATTGTTACCTAGTAAAGATAAAAATGAATCTTTAAATATTTTAAATGAAAGAAGAAATATAGAAAAGGATAGTAGTAAATATTTTGATAATAAACATTTTGTTTATAGTCCTTATAACGAAATACTTGCAAAAGATATTGTTTATACAAAGGATAAAAGTAAGAAGGAAGTTTTATTAGAAATAAAAGACTTTGTAAAGAAAGGATTAAATAATGGAAGAAATTATTAATATACCTAAGATAGTATTACATATTCATTTAGATGGATCTGTTGATGAAAAATTATTATATGAATGGTCAAAAGAAGATGGATTTGATTTTAGTTTTGAAGAAGTAAGAAAAAAAGTTCAAGTTGAAAAAAGTTGTAAAAGTTTGAATCAGTATTTAGAAAAGTTTGATCTTCCTTGTAGACTTTTAAATAGTAAAGAAAGACTTAAAAAGGCAAGTCAAGAGTTGTTTTTAAAGCTTGATAGAGAAGGGGTTGTTTATGCTGAAGTTAGGTTTGCTCCATTAAAACATTTAAATAATAATATGAGTTGTGAAGATGCTGTTGAAGCTGTTGTTTTGGGAATGAATGAAGCAATTAGTAATTCTCAGATACATGGAGGCATTATTTTATGTTGTATGAGAAACTTTAGTTTTGAAGATAATATAAAGACTGTAGACTTAGCAAAAAAATATTTAAACAAAGGTGTAATTGGTGTTGATCTTGCTGGAGATGAGTCTAGTTATAAAACAGAAAAGTTTAAAGATGTTTTTTCTTATGCAAAAAGACTTAATATACCATTTACTATACATGCAGGAGAGGCAGATGGTGTATCTTCAATTAATTCTGCACTTTCTTTTGGTGCTAAAAGGATTGGACATGGTATTAGAGCAATTGATTCAAAAGAAATGATACAGAGATTAATAGATGATGATATATTACTTGAAATATGTGTTAGTAGTAATTATCAAACAGAAGTAGTAAAAGGTAATCATCCGATAGAGTATCTTATAAAAAAAGGTGTAAAAGTATCTATTAATACAGATAATGATACAGTTTCAAATATTAATATAAATAGTGAATATAAATATATAATAGATAATACTAATATAACAATAGAAGATATAAAATTAAGTAATTATAATGCTATAGATTTTATATTTGCAAGTGATATAGAAAAAAATAGATTAAAAAAAATAATTGGTTAGTTAAAATCAATTATTTTTTTTATCTTCTAAATCTTCAAAAAAATATTTTATATGAACATTTAAAACTCTAGAAATATGATATAAAGTATTTAAAGAAAAAGTCTTAAATGTTTCATTTTCTATATCACCAATAAAATTTTCACTGTAATTGCATCTTTTTGCTAACTCTTTTTGAGTCCAGCCTCTTTTTTTTCTATATTTTCTTATATTTTTACCTACCCAATAATATACGTAGTTATTGTCATCTTTTTTTGGTTTTGTTGCCATGTTTATCAGCTCCAATATTATTATTTCATAAAAAAATTTAAATATACCCCTACGAATAGGTGGGGTTTTGTGTTATAATGTATTATAGGAGAGGAGTGAGTTTATAGTTTTCGTTGTAAAATAAAGGTTTTGTTGCAAAGAAAAGTAAAAAAAGGTAAAAAAAAATAGAAAAAGTTGTACTTTTTAATACTTTTTTAAAAAGTCTAAGAAGTAGAAATTATAAAGTTTCTTAAACGTAGTATTTATAAGGGTTTCGGTTGATTTCGTATTCTATTTAACTAACAAAAAATGGAATTTTTTAGTTGTGAAAAAAATATGACAATTTTTGGCAAAATAGTGTTGACAAAAATTTCCATTTTTAGTAGTATGAAGATAGGAAAAAATTGGAAGATAGGGAGTAGATAGTGATGGAAAGAAATCAAGGTAGTAGTAATCGTGATGGTAGAAAAAGAGCACTTGCTTTTTCTATCTTAGCTATAGTAGTACTTTTTGTAGTAATTTTAGGAGCAACCTATGCAGCATTTCAATATACAAAAAAAGGTGAAAAAGAAAATGAAATTACAACTGGATATGTTACTTTTGTATATAACGAGACTGGTAATGGAGTATCTATTACTAATGCATTTCCCAAGAGTGATTCAGAAGGTAAGTTAATTAAAGAATCAGGAGATGATGGTGTTGCAAATGGATATTTCGACTTTAATGTAACATCAACTATGGGTGGTAATATGACAATTCCTTATTATGTGTATGCAGTTGATATAACTGGAGATGTTGAACATAAGCTTGCATCTAAATATGTAAAACTTTATCTATCAGATCAAGAAGATCAACCAATAGAAGGGTATGAAGGAGAAGTTCCTACTTTTGCATCTTTAGATCCAATTAAAGCAAATGATTCCAATGGTGAAGAAGTGCAAGGTAAAAAGTTGTATTATGGATATGTTAATGGTGAAGAAGTAAAAAAGTTTAGACTTAGAATGTGGCTTTCTAATAGATATCCTGGAACAGAAGTAGCAGAAACTTTTAAGTTAAGAGTTGATGTAAATACTGATGCAGAGGCAGTAGAAAAAGATACAACACCACCTACATGTGTTATTAAAAGTTCAGAGCCTCAAAAAGTTAATAAAGATGGAGATTTAACTGTTACAATAAAATGTACAGATGACTCTAAAAATGTAACTTCAAGATTAAGTGATAAAAACTTGAAAGTTTTAGTAGGTGGGGAAGAAGTAAATCCTACTAAGAAGCAAATTCAAAAGGCAACTCCTGTTGATGGTGGGATTGAACAAGTTGTAGTTTTATCAGGATTTGATAAAGCAGGAGATGTTGCATTTAATATAGAAAAAGGTGTTTTTGATGATGAGTATGGAAATCAAAGTGAAGCGTTAGAAAGTCTTTCAACAGGTTCAAGTGTTAATAAATGGCTTACTGCTAAATTCCATAAAGGAGAAGGAGTAAGTGAAATTGGAGAAGAACAATTAACTTGTGATTTAGTAGATGATTCTAGTAGTTGTCAAATAGAACTTCCAACTATAACTACTGAACAAGAAGGATACAGTGGATATTGGAGTACAGATCAAGAATCTGGTACCGATAAAAATATGCCTGGTTCTAGTGTTACTATAACTAAAGATGAAGATTATTATTCATTCGTTACTAGTAAAATAGAAGTAAATTATGAAATAGTTGGAGGAGTTAGCAGTATTGGTGAGGCAAGTAATAAAGCAAGTTGTGAGATTAAACTAGGTGAGAAGTCTTGTAAAATAACTTTACCAACAATAACAAAAGCAGATGGATATACTGGAGCATTTTGGTCAGAAAGTAGAGATGCAAAAAATGAAAAAGAAGGAAAAAATCCTGGAGAACAAGTAGATGTTTCAGAAAACGGAAAAACGTTTTATGCAATAGGATATAAAACAGTTAATGTAACTTATACACAAGTAGGAGGAATTCAAACCGAAGGATTAGACACTGCTGGAAGTTGTACATTTTATGGCGAAGAGAAGAATTGTACAGTAACTCTTCCTACTTTAACTCCTAGCATTGGTTACACTGGAGCGTTTTGGGGAGAAAATCAAAGTGCTACTAGTGGTAAAAACGGTGGAACTTTAAGTGATGAATTGACAGGTGATAAAGAATATTTTGCTATAGGTTATAAGGAAGTTACGGCAACATTTACTCCTACATCAGGAGTTGCATCAGTTGGAGAAGCAGAAAATGGTGGTAAATGTACTTTCTATGGTGCTGCTTTGAGTTGTGATGTAACTTTACCAACAATAACAGGAAATAAAGGATATGATCAGACATATTGGGGAGCATTAGAGAGTACAGAATATGCTCAACGAATCCAAACAGACAAAGTTACTTTAACAGATAATACAACATATTATGCATTTGCAAAAGATATAAAACCACCAGTATGTGAATTGGATAGTACTGTTCCAACAAAAGGTAGTGAAGTAGAATTAGATGGAACAGTTAAAATAATAGTAAATTGTACAGATAACTCAGGAAGTTTGGCAAATGATTTAACAAAAGATAATGTAGAAGTAACATTTAATGCAGTAAAAGGTACAGCAACTACTACTGTAGATAGTGGTACAGTAATAACAGACGGAAAGAAATATACAATTACTCTTACTAATTTCTCAGCACCAGGTGCTTTGGCTACTACTATTAAAGCAGGAGCATTAAAAGATGCATCAAATAACCAAATGACTGCTTTACCAATCACTCCAGGTATTACAATAAAGAGTGGAATTACATCACCTACTGATTTTGAAAAAGAGAATAAAGCATCAGGGAGTACATATACTCAGGGAAATGCAGATAGTCATAAAATGTTCTCTAATCTGGGAGGAGGATCAAGATATATAGGAGATGATCCATATAACTATGTCAAAATAGATGGAGAGAGTAGTTTATGGAGAATAATAGGAGTATTTAATGATCCGGTAGCAAGTGGAGAATCATCTGGTAAAAAGATAAAATTAATAAGAGATGAGTCAATAGGAAATTATTCCTGGGATAACACAACAGGAACTTCATATGGTTCAAACAACTGGAATACAGCAACATTACAAAAGATATTAAATAGTGGAGCATATTGGAATAAACAAAATGGTACATGCTCAACAGGAACTAGTTTAGGAGCAACAAAAGCATGTAACTTCTCAAGTACAGGACTATCATCTACATTAAAAGGAATGATAGCAAAAATGAAATGGTATACAGGAGGATATGATTGGAGTAATTATAGTACAGAAACAGCTTATACACAAGAGAGAGGAAGTAAACCAGCAGGAGCATCAGGAAGTACTACAACATGGGATGGATATGTAGGATTAATGTATTTATCAGATTATGGGTATACATACGCAAAAGGTGTTAGTAATTGTTACACTGATTTTGCTAATAATTCTAGTTCTGCATGTAATTCAGCTAATGCTGCTAAAGGATGGATTCGTAAAGATCATACATCTGAGTATCAGTGGATGCTTACTCCGCATTCCGGCAGCACGAACAGTGTGTCCCTTGTCTGGTCGAACGGCTATGTCAACAACGACCTCGCGTACGTCGAGTATGGGGTCCGCCCCGTCATATATCTTAAATCTTCTATCGGTATCACCGACGGTCATGGAACTAGTAGTGACCCATATACTATCGGATAATACTGTTCTGTAGATGTAAAGATTCCTACCTCAGGCATGTTTGTCTGAGAGGAATCAACATATATTCTCTTTGGAAATTAACGTTAGTTAATTTCCTTTTTTTGTCTCTTGTAATAATGATTAAGTTATTGTGTTCGAAGATGTTTTTGATTCCCTATTCGGGCATATTTGTCCGAAAGGGAATCTTGCGTTTTTTTGTGAAGTTTCTATTTTCAAATTATATATTAATGTGATATATTAATTATAGAAGTAATATAATTTAGGTTGGATTTATAACAGTAGGTTGTAGCCTCCGCGTTCCGACAACACGAACAATGTGAACAACAACTCGAACGGCAATGTCAACAACAACAACGCGTACAACGAGAATGGGGTCCGCCCACTCGATAATGTTTCGGTATTTATGTCTAAGGATATAAGTATAATATATATCGACATGATTTAACCATGCATTTTAGCAAAAGTTAGTATACGTATAGAAGGTGATAAGTCATTTTCTTATTGAAGTGTATATATTATTTTAATTAAAATTATTTAGGTTGAGTTTATAAAATTAAGGTTGAGCCTCCGCATTCCGGCAACACGAACAATGTGAACCTTGTCTGGTCGAACGGCAATGTCAACAACAACAACGCGTACAACGAGAATGGGGTCCGCCCACTCGATAGTGTTTCGGTGACTATGTTTAAGGATGTAGTTATAATATATATCGACATGACTTAACCATGCTTTTTAGCAAAAGTTAGTATGTATAAAAGGAAAGATAAGTCTTTTCTATAATAGTACATAAAGTATTAAATGAAATAATTTTATTTATATAAAGGTTAAATTTATAAAAGTAAGGTATGAACTCCGAATTCCAGCAACACGAACAATGTGAACCTTGTCAACTCGAACGGCAATGTCACTAACAACAACGCGCGCAACGAGAATGGGGTCCGCCCACTCGATAATGTTTCGGTAACTATGTTTAAGGATATGGTTATAATATATATCGACATGATTTAACCGTGCTTTTTTGGCAAAAGTTAGTATGCATACGAAAAATAATAAGTTATTTTTCTATAAGTGTATAATGTGATTTATTATTGGTTAAGTTTATATAAGTATTGTGGATCTCCGGTTTCCAACAACACGAACGAAGTGAACCGTGTCAACTCGGACGGCAATGTCAACACCAACAACGCGAACAACGAGCGTGGGGTCCGCCCACTCGATAATGTTTCGGTAACTATGTTTAAGGATGTAGTTATAATATATATCGACATAACTTAACCATGCATTTTGGCAAAAGTTAGTATACATATGAAAAAATAATACGTTATTTTTCTTTTAGTGTATATTTAATCTATGAAATGTAATTAATAAATATTTTTAATATATTGGTTAAGTTTATAGAAGTTCAGTTTGCCTCCGTATTCCGGTGACACGAACCAGGTGAACAATGTCAACTCGAACGGCAATGTCACTAACAACAACGCGAACAACGAGCGTGGGGTTCGCCCACTCGATAGTGTTTAGCTAACTATGTTTAAGGATGTAGTTATAATATATATCGACATAACTTAGCCTTGCATTTTGCAAAAGTTAGTATTTGTACAAAAGATAATATGTTATTTTTTTATTGGCAGATAATTATAAAAATTATTTAGTAATTTTGAAAGTAGAAAATATAGTTTCTATTTTTCTTTTTATATATTGAAAAAATGTTCTAAATATGCTAAAATAGAAAGCAATTTAACTAATAAAAGTGGGAGGAATTTGTTATGAAAGAACGACTAAAGAAAATATTGTTTTTAATAGTATTATTTGGAGGATTGCTGTTTTTTCCATGCAGTGTTTATGCAAAAGAATCTGTTCATTTAAAAGTTGATAAAAAAGATTTAGAACTTGGAGATGAAATTACTGTAACAGCAACTATGTCTGGTGATAGTAAACTTTATGCTTTAACTGCAAAGTTGGTTTATGATAATGATGTATTTACAGAAATAGATGATAGTGATTTTGAGTATGATGATGAGACTTTAAACGTTATTTATAATGAAAAAAATAATGCTTTTGGTATGATTAATACTAATGGAGAAATATCTAAAAAGCTATTTACTGTTCATTTAAAAGTTAAAAAAGATGCTAAAGTGGGAGATACTAATATTGCTTTAACTGATATTAAAACTTCTGATGGAGAAAATGAAGTAAAATTAAAGAAAAAATCAGTTAAAATTTTAGTAACTCGTAAAGCGGTTGAAGATGAAGTTCTTCAACCTGAAAGACCGAATAAAGTAGAAGATACAGAAGAAGTTGTTATTAAAACATTTACAACTAAACCTGTAATTTTAGTTGTTGTAATTGCACTTTTATTAATTTCCGTTTATATATTATATAAAAAGAAAAATAATGAAAAAGTATCGGTGTTTTTTCCTATTTTTATATTGTTGTTAGTTGTCATTGTTATGTATTTATGGTCTATAAATTTGAGTAAAAAAGATGTAAATAAAGATGGTTATAGTAATTATGATGATGCAGAGGATATTTTAGAATATCTTATTGATATGAAAGGGGTTAAAAATAAAGAAAAACTTTCAGATTTAGAAGATGATAATTGGGTTTGTCTATTAACTGATAGTGGATATAGAAAGAAATTTTATTATGATTATAATAGTGATGGACGTGTTAGTATTAAAGATGTTGGAAAGGCAGTACAACACCGAACAGAAGAAGTTTATTATACAGTTGCTTTAACTGATAGAAAAGATACAGATGTTTATATAGAAAGAGGAAAAACTGTTATAAATTTTGATGCTACAGTAACACCACATCAAAATATTGAAAAAGTAAAAGTGGATGGTAAGTGGTATCCTGTTTCTAAAAATGGATCTTATTATACTGTTGAGGTTGATACTCCAGAAAAACCAGGAGTTCATAAGTTTAATTTTGATAAAGTTAAATTAAATAATAATCGTGAAGTGGATACTAGACTTTCTGTTACTAAAGAAGTTTTAAAAGAGAAACCATTTGTTTATATGGTACATACAGATCACGAGAATAATAAATTTAAATTTACATTAAAAGATGAGGATAAAACTATAAAATCTGGATCATTTACTATTACTGATGAAGAAGGGAAAGTAGTTTTAAGTGGAGATTTACCAGCAAAAGATAGTTATGATTTTGAGTATAAAGAAGATGTTCAATATACATTTATAGTAAAAGCTACTTATGATCTTGATAGTGATGAATTAAATGGTTCTACAGGACAACAGAATTATTATGATAATGAAGAAATATATACTCATCAATTTGTGATATCAAGTGATTATGATTTTAAAATAGAAAACTTTACAATTACGGATGCTATACAAAAAGGTGAGAAGTTAGTAGTTAGTTTTGATAGTACTAATAATAAAGGTTATAAAGTAGATTATATTATTGTTAATGAACAAAAATATAATGTAACTTCAGTAGATGGAGATCATTATATTGTAGAATTAGATGGTTATGATACTTCTGAATTTGGTAAATATTCTATTACTATAGATGAAGTTGGTTTAGATAATTATGAAGAGTTTTATAGGGGAAAAGATTATGAATCTAATCCATTAATTTATAATGTTTTACGAAAAGCACCAACTGTTGATAATATTCATATTACTAATAATGATTCTGATAAAAGTGTTAAAGTAACTTATCAATTTCATGATGAGGAAAATACTTACAAGAAGTTAAAGGCTGTTTTAATAGATTCAACTGGTAAAATTGTATCGGAACAAGTTATTACACCATCAGAGGCAGTAACTTTATCTTATGCTGGTAATGTTGATGGAAGATACACTGTTAACTTTTTAGCTGATTATAATTTAGGTACAGAAAAACATGATTATGAGAATAAAAATATAGGGTCAGCTGAAATATTAGTTAATAAGGATATTTATATTGAGAAAGTTGAGTTACTTAAACAATTTCCTGTGAAAGGAGAACCTAAATATACAGTTACATATTATTTACATAATCCATATGTTGGTAAAGATGCAAAAGGACAAGACCAGTATTATGTTCCTTCTAAGACAGGTTTCTCTCAGTTTGCAACCGTTACTATTAATGGGGTGGATTATGAGAGTATAAAAATAGATGGAGCAACATCTACTAAGATAAGTTTTAAAGTACCAGATGAAGCAGGATTATTAACTTTGAAGGCTAATAGAATAAAATTGAGAAATGAAAACTATCAAGGATTTACACAAAAATATTTTTCAGTACCAACTTATGAGTCTCAAATAGATGTGTTAAGAGATAAACCAACTATTGATAATCTTAAGATTATAGAAGAGGATTATGATTCAAGAAAAACAACTTTTGAATTTGATGTTGTTGAAGATAAAGGTGGTTTTGAAACTGGAGAAATAGAATTGAATGGAGATATTCAAAAAATACATTCTGGTAAAAATACAGTAACTTTTAACAATATTACACAAGGTGAATTGTTTGAGTTAAAATTTAGAGGAACTTATGATTTGGATACTGATACATTAGATATAGAAGAAGATCAAAATGTATATACTAATCAACCTATTTATTCTGTTGCTTATGGGTTATTTGATGATGATACTTATAAAGATGTTAATTTAACTAATATTACTTCTTTAAGTAAGCAAAACAATAAATATTATGAACAATTAGAAGATGTTAAATTAAAGTTTGATTTTGAAGGATTACCAGATAATTTTAATCTTGATATTAGTAAAATTGTTGTTAAAGATAATGAATATAATGTAGAGAAAAAAGAAGATGGATATTATGTAACTCTTCCAAGTTATAATAAGAGTGGAATAAAAGATATTGATATTACAGATATAGTATTAAACAATGGTAAAAAAGTAACTTTAGAAAAACCAGTAAAAATAGAAATTGAAGTATTAAAGAATCCAGTTGATATATCGGGATTTAAATATGAAGTAGAAAAAGATTCTATTAATATGGAAATGAAGTTAAAGGATTTAGATGATGCAATTTCTTTATTAGGAAAAGTATCTGATGTTGTTAGAGTAAAAATATATGATGAAGATAATAATGAATTATATGATTTACCATATAAAGATAAAATGTCATTTAAACGTAAAAATAATGTGTTTAACTATTTGGTAAAAGTATATGGAAGTTATGATCGTGATACAACAAATAAAGAAGATAATTATTATCCAGATGTTTTATTACTAGATGAGACTGTATCGGTTGAAAAGAATTATATTGAACTTAAAGATATAGAGGATATAAATTTATTTAATGAACATAATGAAAAAACTACTGTTTTAGAGGAAGTTACAATAAGTGATTTAGAGTCTCATAAAGAAGATTATTTTGTAGAAATAACTATGAAAAATATGCCTACTACTTATGGTAGAATTAAAGAAGTAGTAAGAGATGATGGTAGATTAGTTTTAGTTCTTGATTATGATTATACTACTCAAGAGGATGATGAAGCTCGTTCTTTAAGAATTGATTTTGGTGAAATTCATGGGGATAGTGCTAATAACGAATGTCATCCTGAGACATTTGAAGATTTTATAAATAGACTTTCTGCTCATCCTAATGGAACTGTTACTCTAAAAAATGATTTAGATGCTTCTTCTTATACTAACAATGATAGTACTTATATTAAAGATGTATTTACAGGTACTTTAGATGGTAATGGTTATACTATTAGTAATTTAAATAAACCATTATTTGATAATATTAATAATGGTACAGTTAAAAATTTAAATATTGAAAAAGTTACTTTGGATGTTTCTGCTCATGGAACGATTGCTAATCAAGGGACATCTGCTCATTTAAAATATGTATTTGTAAATAATCATACTCACGATGGTAATGGTGGGAATGGTACATTAATAGGTACTGTTACTGGTGGAACAATTGAAAATTGTAAAGCTACAAACTTTAATCTTGGTGGAGGTAATTACTCTAATCAAAGAGTAGGAGGATTAGTCGGAGGAGCTACTGGATTAACAATTAAAAACAGTGCTGCGATAGGATCTATCCCAGGTGGATGGAACTTTAGAGGTGGATTAATCGGACAAGCAAATAATTGTACAGTAGAAAATAACTATACTAATGTTAACTTTGGTTATGGATATGGAGATGATTCTAAATTAGTTAGTGGGATTTTAACTGGTGGTTCAAATAATATTATTAAAAATAATATAGTATTTGGAAAAAATGCAACAAATAAAGTTTCTAATGATAAATCAAATATGGAAAACAACTATTATCTTGTTAATGATGGTGAAGATGATCCAGCTGAAGATACTGATGGAAATCATAAATTTACCGAAAAAGATATTGATGTTGATTTATTTGAGAAAGTTAATTTTGATAAAGATATTTGGAATTTAAAAAATATATCTTTAAATTCCTTACCTGTATTTAAGTTAGAAGTTAAAAGTAGTTTGGCTGATGAGGATGGATATGAAGAAGAAAAAAATACTTTATATAATAACTTATCGTTATTAATGCCTTTCTATTCAAAAGAAAAAATAATAGAAAGTGCTGAACTTATTTCTGCAAATAGTCCTTTATACAAAAAAGATATTTTACATTTAGTTCCAGTAGATGAGACAGGAAATGTGGTAACATGGTTAACAAGTGATAATCCTAAGAAAATTAAGAAGATAAAGATAGTTTTCAAAGATAATTCTAAAGCTTTCTATGATGTTCGTTATGTTAATACATATGATATGGTTGCGGCTTATAGAATTAGTGATTTGAAAATAGATTACACTTATAATCATTATGTAATTGATAGTGATTCACAACTTGTTAATAATATAACTAATTATGTAAGTGGTTTCACTTATCAAGATAATTTAGAGCCTTTAACACCTGCTGAAGATAGTAGAATTTTACGTGAATACTATAATGATGTTACTAGTAAAGAAATTCATGAATTTGTCTTAAAATTCTTATCTAATAGTAATTATACTAATGCTCTTACAGATGTTGTTATTGATGATTATCTAGAAAAAGAAATCAAGAAAGATCAAAAACTAGAAAAATTATTATACACATATAGTTACTTTAAACGTTTCTATAGTGTTGATGTAGATGGTATGATGTTAAATGATTTCATAATATTTAACTTCCAAGGATTTAATAAACAAATGACACCATCTAAAATTGCTGATGAATTCTTATTAAATAATGCTACTGCTAGTGATGCAAATATTAATATTTCAGCTACTAACACAGCTTATAATAGAGTTCTTGGTAATAATATTGGTTTAGTTAATATTCCAGTATTCCTTGACTATATGGTTAAAGGATTCAGTGATTTAGATACAGCAGATTGGTATGCTGGTCAATTTAAAGGATATCTTTTAGAATTAGGTATTGAGGGTAGAGAAGATATTCAATATAGATTATGGGATCATATTCGTCAAAGAGACACTGCCACAGGTGCTACTTGGTATAACTATGCTTTACCAATTATTACCTTACCAAAAGATGCAGGATATATTATTTCTATCCCTGGTCAGTTTGTAATAGGAGCTCAAAGAGTTTATATGGCTGATCCAACTAATCCAACAGAAAGAGCTGCTTTCCAAGAAAAAGTTGACGTATATATAAAGAAAATGCAAGATTACTATACTACAACTGCTAAGATAGTAGAAAAAGCTAAATACTTTAATGATATTCATACAATTCAAATAGATAGAAGAGTTGTTAAAGATGAGAATGGTACTGAAACTACTCCAAACCCATATTCAACTCAAGAACCATTTAGTAAAAACTTTAATGAAGTAGTTGGTCAATTTATTTTTGCCGATGGTAATGCCGCTACTGCTAATGGAGCTTATATCTTATGGAGAGCCTATGCTTGTTTAGACAGTGATTGGACTTTTGGTACTTGGTCTCATGAAACAGCCCATAACATGGATGCTAGACTTTTCTTAAAACAAAATGGAAGAAGATTTAATGGTTTTGGAGAAGATTATTCTGATAATATATTTGCTCAAAGACATTATAATGACTCTATTCACATGAACCTTTCTAAACATTATTCTAAACAAGAAGATAATACTAAAGATATCGGTTCAAACTTAGAGCCAAGTAGAATTGATAGCCCACAAAAAGTTTGGGATTTCTATAAAAAAGTATTTGAGACAATTTATATTATGGACTACTTAGAAGGTAAGGCATTCTTAAAACTAAAACCAGAAGAACAAACTAAATTAGTTGTTCAAGCAAGTTATCCTAATGAAAAGTTGTATGATATTGAGGATGATGGCAATAACGAAGAAGCAAAACCGATGTATTATGACAATTATGGAACAACAGTTTATCAAACAATTGAAGAAGAAAAAGTTAGAGGTATGAAATTAGATAGTATTGATGACTTATATGATAATCAATTAGTAATGTTCCCTTCAGTTATATATAGTACATATGGATATAGTAAGTATGGTGGAGAAGGTATCTATAAAGTTCGTTGGTATCAACCTCATAATGACTATGGTAGACCAGATTCATATAGTATGAAATGGCTTGCTTATGAAATGCTAGGTTATGCTGGATATGATGATGGATTTATTCAATACTTTAGTAATATTGATTCTACAAAGAAGAAGTTCTATTCTTTTGATAAAGATGGAAAAAAAATAGAAAGTACAGTAGATTATAAAACTGATTTAATGGCTCTTAGAGCTATTACTAAAGATTCAACTATAACTTATGAAACATATAAGAAGAAGAGATTTAAAGAAGTAGAAGAACATCTTGCAGATATTCAGGTTATAAATGTAAATGATATGTTTACAAAATTCTATGAAGCTCTTAAAAAGGATGCTCAAGCTGTAAAAGAGGCAGAGGAAAAAGCTTATAAGCAATATCCTGATAGTCCTGATCCAGAAACACAGGCTAAAAATGTTGCAGCACGTAATAATATGATTTCTACTGCTAGACAATATCCAGCAAGTACTGCTGTTAGAAGAGAAATTTACTATACTATGAAGAATACAACAGAAGATTTTCTTAAGAAAGTATATGATAGTGATCATAAACAAGATGTTAAACCATTTACTGTACCAGAAGATTTAGAAGAAGTCTCAGTTATAGAGGATGAAGCTCTTTCTTTGGTAGATTATATAAGAGAAAGTGATAATGATACTGTTGAATCTGATGATACTAAAAATAGTAATGGAAAAATAGATGATAACAATAAGGATCTTGATGAAAATGCTAATAAACAACCAAATGATGAAAAAGATATGCCACCAGAAGAGACTCCTATTGTTCCTGATGATTCTAAGGATGCTACAGAGAAAGAGAAAAAAGATGATTTGGATGGTAAACAACAAGATGATCCAACTAATGCAACAGGTCCAGAACCAGATCCTAATCCTGATTCTGTAAAGACTCCAGCAGTAGTATTACCTACTTAAAAGATTGTTGATTTATCGGTTCTTTGTCAAATAGTGTTGGTAGACAATAAATTTGATAAATGAATTTATTTACATAGGATGACGAAAGTCATCC
>CANQHJ010000020.1 GCA_947623665.1 uncultured Bacilli bacterium | reverse complement strand
ACAACAAAGGTGTATTGTTCACATGATAAGAAATTCAGTAAGATTTGTTTCTTATAAAGAATTAAAACCATTCTGTGTAGATTTAAAAACGATTTATACAGCCAAAAATGAAAAGGAAGGATATGAACAATTACAAAAAGTAAAAGAAAAATGGAAGACTAAATATCCAACTGCTCTAAAATCTTGGGAAGAAAATTGGGATGCCATATGTCCGTTTTTTAGCTATTCTGAACCAGTGAGAAAGATAATGTATACAACCAATACAATTGAAAGTTTAAATCGTTCTTATCGTAAATATACAAAGACAAAATCGGTATTTCCATCCGATGAATCACTAATGAAATGTTTGTATTTAGCCACCTTAAACATTACCAAAAAATGGAATGGAAGATATAGAAATTGGGATTTAATCCTTGGAGAATTATCCATTATGTTTGAAGGGAGGATTTAGTTCATTAACAATTTAATGTTCTATGATATGATTAAATCATAGAAAAAGGAATCCGCTAAGATTCCTATAAAACTTAATCTATCATGGATAGATAGATTTTACACAGAAATTTTTACACTCTCTCACTAGAAGAACCCATCATAACACCACCAACATCAGTAATAAAGTTTATGAGACTATTTAATATATTATTTGTAATACAAAATAATAAAGTACTATTTAATAAAATATATAATGATTTAGAAAATACTTTCAAAATATATTTATCATCAAATATAAATGATTACAAAATAAAAAATAACGGAAGAAGTAATGAAAAATATTTACATAAAACAAAAACTGAAAAAAATAAATAAGTAACTTATGATGACTTATTTATTTTTTTAGTTTTATTTATTATATTTTTTATTTCTTCTTTTTTAAATGGTTTAGCAAGATAATCTACAAATCCTTTTTCTATATATTTTTCTTTAGAACCAGCAACTGCATCAGCAGTAAGAGCAACAACCGGCGTATCAAACCCTTCTATTTTTTGTAACTCTTTCATAGCACTCTCTCCACTCATAACAGGCATCATTATATCCATAAGTATCAAATCATACTTTTTACCTTGATTTATTTTATCTAAACATTCTCTACCATTATACGCAACATCAATCTCTACATTCAAATCTTTCATAACACGACTTGCAACTTTAATATTAAGTTCGTTATCATCAACAACAAGTATTCTTTTTAAAGAATCTTTATTTATTTCTTTAGTAATTATCTCTTTTGTTTTTACTAGCTCTTCTTCAGTCATTGGAGCTCTCATCCTACCTATTTTCTGTGGCAATTGTACTACAAAAATAGATCCCTCTCCAAATTGACTTTGAACGTTAATTTTACCTCCCATCATCTCCACTAATTTTTTAGTTATTGCAAGACCAAGTCCAGTACCTTCTGTTGTAGTATTACGTCCTTCTTCTAATCTTTCAAACTTAGTAAATAATTTTTCTACATTTTCTTTTTTAATACCACGTCCAGTATCCTGAACACTTAAAATAAGCAAAGATACTTTATCTTTATTAATACATTTA
This sequence comes from uncultured Bacilli bacterium, assembly GCA_947623665.1. Classification (GTDB taxonomy): domain Bacteria; phylum Bacillota_I; class Bacilli_A; order RF39; family UBA660; genus CANRDQ01. The sequence continues at coordinate 22,099 of CANQHJ010000020.1, read as the reverse complement.
ACATCAAGATTTACTTTTCCTTTATCAGTATATTTAAAAGCATTAGTAAGTAAGTTATTAACTATCTCTTTTACATGTATTTTATCTCCTAGCAATTCATAAGGTAAATCTTCTGCAAAATGAACATTAAAATCTATATTTTTTTCTCCAATTCTAGTAGAAACCACTCTAGCAATTTTACTAATTTCCTCTTTGAAATTATATGATGTCTCAACTATCTCCATTTTTTCACTTTCTATTTTATTTATATCTAAAATATTACCTACTATTTCAAGTAATGTCTGTGAAGCATTTATTATATCATCTGTATCTTCTACAACTTCTTTTGGTACTTTATCTTTATAAGTTGCAATATCCTCAGAAAGTCCTACTATTGCATTAAGTGGTGTTCTAATTTCATGAGACATACTAGATAAAAAATCACTCTTTGCTCTATTTGCTTTTTCTGCTGCCTCTTTAGCATAATTAAGTTCAAATATCATTTTAACATCAGGATTTTCAATAAAGAAATATATTAAAATAGTAATAAAAGTCTCTATTGGTGAAACTAAAAGTAAAGCAGGATTAAGAAGTTGAACAACAAGTCCCACACTACCAAGAATAATAAATATAACCATAGGTACATATTTAATCTTTCTAACTTTTTCTTTAGATAATAAAACTTTAACAGTAGAAACTAACATTATCATAATTAAAAGTCCTACATAAAAATAAGTACACAATACTGCAAGTCCCTCTACATAAGGAGTACCACCTTTTGTAAAATGGTAACTTTCAGGTAACAATATTACTAAACATGAAAAAATAAAAAGTAAACAAGCTAAAACCTTTTTATAATTAATTGTTCTTCTACTACTAATATTTACAACATACAAAGAAAAAATACTAGTCCATACTAAAACATATAATAAAAATACTTTATTTAAAACTATTAAGGAATTTACATCTAACATATTCTTAGCAAAAAATAATTGAAAATAATCAAGAAGTAATCCTATCATACTAACTATCAAAATAGTACTATAAATTCTATTATCAATACTATTAATCTTTTTTTTACCAAAATAAATTGTACTTATTAAAACAAGATATATCAAACTAGTCAAAAATATCATTTCCATAACTTCCACTACCTTTCAAACTTATTATAGCAAAAAAAAGAATTCAATTAAATACTAATTGAATCTTTTTTTACTATAAGCATATCCTTTATTTTTATTATCTATCTCTAAATCAGAAATACCTTTTTGTAATCTATGAACATCTACAAGTCCCATTTTTTCTATTGCAGGAATATTTCTCTTCCCACTTCCAGTAAGTGGGAAAGATTCATCATTATCAAACACTCTATAGCACAAACTATCAACTGCTTCCTTAGATAATTCTTTTTCACATCTTCCTCTAATAGATTTTAAAGCTTTAAGTTCATCTACATTTTTTAATGGTTGAAACTCAATATTCATAATTGGAATTATTTTATTATCTAAAAGAACCTCTGTAACAGTACATGATAATATATTTTTAGTATCACGACAAACTAAATCTTCTAATACAAAAGCAGGTACAACACTACCATCTGAAAAATTAATCTCATGACCTATTCTACTTTTTACATGTACACCACCTATTTCATCAATATATCCATAAACATTAGAAGATACCCAATCACGTCCCATTGTATCTCTTATAAGCAAATCTAGTGTAGCATCAACATTATCTTTATATCCTGCCATAGTAGTTGCAGAATTAGCAGCAATTATTCCATATTCATTAAAATTACATTCTTCATATCTCCCATCATCTAATTTTTTAAAAGCACTAACTTGAGCAAAAGCCTCAGGCATCAAACCATATTCTCTATTTTTAAGTCTAAAATAATTAAGTTTTTCATAAAGACTTTTCCAAAGAGTATAATATATACCTCCATGTTCACAATCTCCACCACCAATAGATACAGTAGTAAAAGGTAATTTAATACCAGCAACATTAACACCACTACCAGCACGAGCCTCTCTTAAAAATCTATTAAGAAATTTTTCTTCTCCTTTTGAAGTACCTTCACCTACTAAGAACATAGCAAGTAAAAAATCTAATTTACGTCCTACACCATCTTCATGAAACTTCTTATCTTTTAAATAATCTTTAGCCATCTGTATTGCAAAACTAGTAGTAATATTTAAATAATTAGGTTTATTAAGCATAACATAATCAAGTGCTTTTTCTTTAGAATATTCAGGTTCTAAAGCAACAGACCATAATTGCATTAAATTATCCGAAATACAAGTAATAACATCAGTATTAGATTCAGTATGAATATGTGCAAGTCCTCTTAATCCAATTAACTCTGGATTACCAGATAACTCACAATCATGAAATCTTCCACTAGTAATTAAACTTCTATTTTTATGTATAATTTGTTTTGGAAATCCTATTCTAGTAGAACCACTAGTATAAGTAACTAAAAAATCTGTATCTAAATCATTATTATCAATAATCTCTTTATTATAACATTTTCCTTTTTCTATAAATTCTGAAAAACTAAGTAAAGAATTATCTTCTAATTTATAATATCTAGTTTTATTATCGTAATAATAATATTTATGTAAACTAGACTCATATTCATCTGTTTTAGTAGGATCCTCTGGCAATGAATCAGCAAGTGATACCAATACTTTATTATTATAATTTCTATTAGAAATAATATCTTTTATATCACCATAAACATCATCTGTTCCAATAAATACTTTATTAGAGCAACTATCTAATATTTGATTTAAATAATCTTTATTTAAATGTGATCCAAACAAATTAAGTTTAGCACCTATTTTATTAGCAGCAAGCATTATATATACAAGCTCTGGTGTATTACTTAAACAACAAGGTATTTCATCTCCCTTTTCTACTCCCATACTAGCAAGTGCTAAAGCAACATCATCTGCCTTATTAAACATTTCAATAAAGTTTATTTTATTGCCTCTATAAAAGAGTGCTAAAGCATTAGGATCTTTAAAGGATCTAATTTGTAATTCTCTATACCAAGAATGATTATGATTCTCTTCTAAATCTATCAGTCCAGCAATAGCTTTTTTTCCTTTTTTAGTTCTTACTACTCTAGAAGAAGGTTTATTTTTATCTACTTTTAAAATAGTTTCTAACTCTTCTTCTAAATGAAAAGTCTTTAATCTTCCAGTTTCTTTAGTATAATTAATTGATTGCATATTTTCTATTCTCCCTATCTTATGTTTTTTACTACAATATAATTGTAATAAATTTTTTATATCAAAGTCAACTTTAAATGTAAAGTTTACAACAGTTTTTTAGAGCAAAAAAAAGCTACCAATTAAAATCAATTTTTTGGTAGCACTTTTATTATTACTTTTTATTTGCGTTTTGATCGACTTGGATATTACTCTTACAAAGTATTTTAGTAGCAGATGTAAAATCAGAATTTTTTCTACTTACACTATCTCTACTAAGGTCTTTTTCTTCTTCTCCAGTAATTTTCCAACCTTTATCATCATCTTTTAATGATATATAATACTTATACCTATAAATAGTTCCTCCAGAAGCATCTGTTCCTTCAGTAGCTTTAATAAATACATGTCCTGAAAGATTTCCACCAAATGATGACTTACCTGCATTATCAACATCTATTTCTCCAATAGGTATTTTAGCATCTATACTTTGTGAACAAGATTCTGAAGATGGATCAAGATTAGTAGCACCAGATTGAATACCACTGTAATCATCATTCAAATATGAATATCTTGCTGCATTTATATAAGCTTTTGCTGTATCAACAAAAGTATCACGTCTTGCTTGCTCAATATATCTAGTAACCATAGGTATTGCAACAATCATTAAAATACCTAAAATAACTATTACCGCCAATAATTCAATTAAAGTAAAACCTTTCTCGTTTTTAATTAATAATTTTCTCACAATATTTGCCTCCCTTATCTTATAAAAATATATTACCACAAAAAGACATTTTTAGTCAATATGGTTTTTATTGGTTTTAATAAATTTACTCTTCTGTACAAGGAGTACCACCAAGATTTAACGAATAAGGTTTAAAACCTTTATTTACAATATCAACTGAATCATTTGTAAGATCATTAGAATTAGAAAATGCAATACCTCTTGTTATAGTCTTACTACTCTTAACAACATTTTCATAAAGTTGAACTTGATAAACATACTTTTTATTAGTACGATCATAAGTAATAACTACAAAAGATTCAGTCTCATCATACTCTCCACCCTCAGGAGGATCAGATAAATCTCCATTATCTAAATCTGAAAGTTTATAAACAATTCCACATCCTGTAGTAGGTTTTTTTAATTTTGAATTACCTCTCATTTTATATTCTGCAAGACTTACCATTTTCTTAGCATCTTCTATATAAGTTGTCTTTTTATTTCTCTCAACAGTACCCAAAATATTAGGTACAGCAATCAACATAATAATACCAAGTATAGATATTGTTGCAAGCAACTCTACTAAAGTAAAACCTTTCTCACTTTTCATACTACCACCTCTATTATATTAATTATAAAACAAATACAAATTTTAATCTATAACTTTTTTTAAGTTTTCTACTTCCATTGCAACATCATCACTCATACTAGCCTCATTAAACATGTAATCATACCTAAAAATAGCAAATCCTCTATAATGTGTCAAATTACGACTAATAATAACTTGCTTTTTTAAAATATCTCCATCTTCTATCCATTCCATCTTACCACTCTTAGCATACTCATCAACACTTCCAGCTTTATATAAAGCAAGGGCAGGTATTAAAGAAATACTATTTATAGTTATTAATTTATCCCAACTCTTAACTGTATCAATATAAGGCCTAGCCTCGTTCTTAAAACCATAATAAACCTGTGGCATTATAAAATCAAGATATCCCTTATTTGTAACCCAAACTTTAACATCAGCCCCATGTATACTATAATTATTATCTATATTACCATCAGGACTTATTCCAAACAAAACAGAACTTTTAACATCTTTAATACTTTTATATACTTTTTTTATCAAATCATTAACATGCATCAAATGAAAATCATTAAGAGTAATAGATGGATTATCTTTCAAATACTCTAAATACTCTTCATTATCTATACTATTATCTGGATAAAAGTAATCATCAAAACAAACTCCATCAACATCATAATTTTTAACTATCTCAACTACTCCTTTAATTATTAAATTCTTAACATCTAAAGATGCTGGATTATAATATATACCCTTACCAGGAACAACTTTAACATTTCTAGTATTAATCCAACCATAAGCAGGATTACTCTTATCAATATTTTCTATATTAGTATTTGTACTAATACGATAAGGATTAACCCAAGCATAAACATAAATATCCCTTTTATGCGCTTCTTTAACAAAAAAATCTAAAACATCCATATTACAATTAACTAAAGAGCTTTTTTCAAACACCTCAGAATTATATAAAGAATCAGAAAAAGATCTAACTTGTAAAATTATTAAATTAAACTTTTCTTTTTCTACATTATCTATCATACTAATTATTTCACTTTTTGCTTTATCATCACTAGAAAATTTATCTTTATAATCAATATAAGAAATAAATATTCCTCTAAACTCCATAAAAGTCTTATCAGCTTTTCTTACATCTTTATTATTTATCTTAAAAAAAGACAATACAAAAAATAAAATAATAATTATAAATATTGCAAAGTTTCTCATAGTATCACCATAAAAAACTTATCATAAAAATATACAAAAAAATGTCATTTTATATTCTGATTATTAATTATATACAAAGAATTTTTTCTATAAAAAGCATAAAACACTTCATCAAGTTTAGCATGTTGTTTTTTTAACATCTTTAAAAGCCAACTTTCATCTTTTTGTAATTGTTTTAATGTATCTTTCTGTATTGCACCATCTAATATAACTGGTAAAGGAAGATCACTACTACCATTTGTTTTAGGAAAAACAGATAATTTACCACTAGTTTCAAGTATTGCATAATCAACCTCTTCTAAGCTTTTAATACTACGACTTCTAAGTTGAGTAAGTAAATCATCTAAATTATATCTTTGTTTTACCATTTCTTTAAAATTAATCTTTCCACCAGAAATAACTACCGAAGGGCTACCATCAACAGCATTTCTAACATTAGTACTTTTCAAAGAAATCTTAGCAACCACAACCTGTACAATTACAATAGCAAGTATAGGTATTAAAGAAAATAAAATACTACTATCATATTTTTCAATACTAATAGCTGCTAGTTCTGCAATTAAAATAGATACAATCAAATCTATAATAGAAAGTGCTCCCACTTCTCTTTTACCCATAATTCTATATACTATCATAATAACTGCATAAAAAAGTAAAGTTCTAAAAAGTATATTTAAATAATCCATATTATCACCTATTTATATTTTGTATTAATGTATTATTTTTATACAAATTTCATACAATTAACTAAAAGGAAGTGCATTATGAATATTTTAAAAAAGAATATTAAAATATTATTTTTATTTATTTTTTGTTTTTTAATATCATCTTTTATTTTATCAGGAATATATTATCTAATTAATTTTAATAAGAATTTATACTCTATTATTTTATTTTTTATAAATTTATTAATTATATATTTTTTTAATTTAAAAATAGGAAAAGAAAGAATAAAAGAACCAATATTAAACAGTATTATTTTCTCAAACTTTATAATTATAATAGCATTTTTATTAAGCATATTATTCTTTATAAGAGATATAAGTTTTCAAAGTTTTTTATATTATATCATTATATTTACTACTTCAATATTAGCTATATTTATTGGAAGAAGAAAAAAGACTTCAAATTGATGAAGTCTTTTTTAAATACCATAAGCATTATAATATATTCCTGTATTAGCACCACCCATATTAGTCTTGTTAATACCAATACTACCTAAATCCTTATAATTAATACCATCAGCAGAAACCGATGTTGTATGATCTCCTCCTCTAGCAAACACTGCAATTTGATCAATAGAATAATATGAATGATTATCCATATCAACACCTATATCAACTACTATACAAGATGTTTCATTAAGCTTTACAAAATCTCTTGTATTATCATTTAATAAAAATCCTACATTCTGCCCTATATGAGTACCAAGATCAGTTGCAGCATTTTTTCCTGATGCAACATTCTTACCTCCAGACATAACTTGCACTTCTGCCCATTCTTTAGAACTTGTAGTACAATCTTTTATAAAACGAATTTGCTTATCTGCCTCAAGTTCTTTATTATGACTATTCTTAATTGCATCTACTGTATTAATATAACTTATACTACTACCTGAACCACCACTACTAACAACAGCATTAATAAAATACTTACCAGAAGAATGTAGAAAATTATCTGCTCCTACTACATTAGAACCTGCTCCTCCAGAAATATAATAATCAGTATTACTATTAATATACATTAAAACATTATTATCTTTTTTAGAACCAAACATAAATTTAACTCTAGAACCACTAATACTATAATAAACTTTTTGCCTAAAAACAAGATATATAACTCCTTCTGTACAAATACCAGAAGAACACAATCTAACTCTATAATATCCTGTATTAGGTGCTTCCCACTCATCATTACTTCCACTAAAAGAATGACTACCACTACCAGGAAGGGTAGCGTCTGCAGTTAAATTCAAGTCCTCTTCAACTAAATTAACAAAATCTCTTGTAGTAGTAAGGTTAAAAGATGCTGTACTCATAAGTAAAGACATTATTAAAACCCCAAGCAACAATAAACCATATAAAATAGTTGAAATTGCAAACCCCTTTTCATTAAGTATCATATACCTCACCTATTATAAAGTATATCATAAATTCTCAAATATAACTACATATTTATCTCCATATTTTTTCTCTTTACGAACATTCAAACTACTATTACTAGGTATATTTTTCATATCAGATGTTTCACAAACAATCAAAGCATCTTTATTAAGTAAGTCATACTTCAAAAGCAACTCTATACTTTTACTTATATAATCAGTATCATATGGAGGATCTAAAAATACTATATCAAACTTTTCTTTTATATTTTTTAAAAAACTAGAATATTCTTGTCTATAAACTTTACTATAATCTTTAATATTTAAATTAGAAATATTTTTATTAATAACATCATATGCTTTACTTTGGTAATCAACAAAATAACACATACAACACCCCATACTAATTGCTTCAATCCCTAAAGCTCCACTACCAGCAAATAAATCTAATACAACAGAATGAGTAATTCTATCTTGTATCATTGCAAACAAAGATTCTTTAATTCTTGCTTGTGTAGGTCTAGTACCAAGTATATTATCTCCATCAAATACTCTACCCTTCAATTTACCACTTATTACTCTCACAACTACCACCATCTTTTTTTACTATTTCTTTTAAAATCTTGTTAATTTCAAGTATTAAAAAGTTAACATCATTCTCACACTTTAAATATTCTCTATAAAAAGAATTATTTATAATTTCTTTTTTTAAACTAGGATTAAAAGTTTTTTTATAATCATCTATTAATTTCATTAAACCCTTATCATTTAAAACTTTATTCTTTGCTTTAGAATACTTTTTAATAACAGAACTCTTATCTAATTCTTCTTCAATTTTATCTAAATATGAATACACCTCTTGCATATTAATCACCAAACCTATAATATCAAAAATAAAAAAAGAAGTCTATCTAAAAACTTCTAAAACCTTAGAAATCATCTCTAAATTATTAGAAAACTTCTCTACTTTATCTTTAGCAGTCAATTTATATATTCTCTTCATTTCAGCTTCCATTTCCTTAATAAAATATGGATTACGATTTAAATATTTATACCAATGTGAATTTTCTCTTAAATATCTATATATATTAGGATTATTTTTAATATAAAACTGTGTATCTAATCTCAATCTTCAAAATACCTATACATTGGTCTAGGTTCATACGACTTAGAAGTACTAGCTGCAGCAGTACCAATACCTAAATCTTGAAGTAATCCAATTGTCTTTTGTAAATTCCCAACAGTTTTCTGAACAGAAGCTAAATCAACATTTTTAACCATTTTAATTAACTCACCCATGGCATTCTCTTTACTATTTGTAATATTTCTTTGAGTGGTGATAGTTGACTTTTTTATGTAGTTATCCCAAACAGAATTATCTTCTCCATATAAATCATATAATTCATAGAATTGTTGCCAACTGACTTTATTATTCATAACATAACTTGCAAGTTCTGGATGATTTTTAACAAATACTTTAAATGTATCTTTAGACATATTACCACCTACTAAATTATATGAAATACAAGTAAAAATATAAACTATTAAATTTATTTTTTTAAGTTTACTGTTAATGGCTTATTATCTTTTTTATAATCTATCTTTTCTAAAGGAGTATTTAACTTTACAACAATCTTCTTAATATCTCCTAATATATCAATATCATCTATTTTATCAATTGCATATTTACAAAAATCAAAACCTAATCCTACAACGCCAGCAGCAAGTCCCATAGCATTATTCTTTATCTCTTCATAATATATCTCATCACATAAATCACCAAATGTTTTAACTTTATCTTTCATAATAATCTTCATCTCCTTGTTGGAATATTATAAATTAAAAAACATATTTTTCAATATTTATTTTAAAATTTTTATAAATAAAAAAATGCTTATTCAGCATCTTTACTTACTACTTCTTTTCCTTTGTAGTATCCACACTCTTTACATACACGATGTGGTTTAATTTCTGCACCACATTTTGGACATTTAACAACTGTAGGTGCATCCATTGCACTATGTGCTCTTCTTGTTCTTTGTCTAGTTTTAGAAACTTTACGAGCAGGAACAGCAAACATTTGAATATTTAATTCTAACATAATATCACTCCTCTTTAAATTTTTCGCTTAAATCCTTAAAAGGATTATTTACACCTTTTAATTCATCTTCACTAACTAATTTCCAGCCATCCCCATTAAATTCCTCTAAGTTTTTAACTTTAGTAAATTTCAAGGGAATCTCTAGTACAATATTTTCCCATAAAATCTCTTTTAAATCAAGTTTTTTAGTAAAATTTTCTCCATTTTCTTCAAGTTTTTCATTAAAACTAGCTGAAAATGGGTATTTTTCTTCTTTTAAAGATATATCATCATCTAATATCATAGTTCCACTATAATCTAAATTAGCCTCTACTTCATTATTAGAATTTAGAAAAAAGTACCCTTTAACATGAACATCAACTAATTGTTTTATCTTAGTACCACTAACCTCTTCTTTACTATAAGAAACATCAGTATCTACAGTAAGTTTATCTACAGTATGACTATAAAGACTTCCTAAATCTATCTGCATTCTATCCCTCCTTTTCCTCATTTGCTTCTTTATTAATTTCGTAAACAAAACTTAAAGCATCCATAGGAGTCATCTCTAATGGTTTTATATTTCTAATCTTTTCAAGTACAGGATTTTCTTCTTTTTCCTCTACTATATTATCAAATAAACTAGTTTGAGTAAATGTCTCTTTTTTAACTTTCTTAGCCTCATAAACATCTAAAATTTCTAAAGCACGATTTATAAGTGTTTTAGGAAGATGAGCAACGCTTGCAACATGTATACCATAACTTTTATCTATTGCCCCATTTTTAATTTTATGAAGGAATGTAAGTTTTCCATCTGCTTCAGTTGCCGCAACATGAACATTTTTAAGTCTATCTAAATCTTGTTCTAAAACTGTAAGTTCATGATAATGAGTAGAAAACATAGTCTTAGATTTCTTTTTATCATGAATATATTCAAGTATTGCCTGAGCAAGACTCATACCATCATAAGTTGCCGTACCACGTCCTAATTCATCAAACAAAATTAAACTATCCTCATCTGCCTCACTCAATGCAAAATTAGCCTCTTTCATCTCAACCATAAATGTACTCTCACCGCTAACTAAATCATCACTAGCACCTATTCTTGTAAAGATTTTATCAAATATAGGTATAGTACAACTAGTACAAGGAACAAAACATCCTATTTGAGCCATTATTATAGTAATTGCAGTCTGTCTCATATAAGTAGATTTACCTGCCATATTAGGTCCAGTTATTAAAAGAATATCTGTATCAACTCCCATATCAACATCATTAGAAACATATCCATCCTTCATAACCTTCTCAACAACAGGATGCCTACAATCTTTCATCTTTATAACTTTCTCTGATACAATAGAAGGTCTTACATATTTATTAGCCTCACTAACAATAGAAAAAGACTGTAACATATCAACTTCACTAATAACTTTACTAACACTTTGAATCTCACTAATATACCTCTTAACAACTTCCCTAATACCCATAAATAACTTATACTCTAAATTAATTATCTTCTCTTCTGCAGATAAAATAATATTTTCTTTTTCTTTAAGAAGTGGTGTTATAAATCTCTCACAATTAGTAAGTGTCTGTTTTCTCTCATATCCAAACTCGTCTTTAATCTTATCTTTAGAACCATTACTAACTTCTATATAATAACCAAACACTTTATTAAATCCAACTTTTAAATTATTAATACCAGTTCTTTCTCTTTCTTCTTTCTCCATAGAAAGTATAAACTCTTTAGAACCACTACTAATACTTTTTATCTCATCTAACTCACTATTATATCCACTCTTAATTAAATTACCCTCTCTAAGTCCAATAGGAGCATTCTCATTAATAGATTTATCTAATAGTTCATATACTTCATCTAATGTATTAATAGTTTTATTATATTTTAATTTCTCAAGTATTTCTTTTATACGAGGTAAGTGCCCTAATGAATTCTTAAGTTGTATCATATCTCTAGCATTTAAATTACCATAACTAATTCTACTAACAAGTCTTTCTAAATCATATACACCATCTAACTCTTTAATTAAATCATCTCTTAATATAAACTCTGTTTGTAATACTTCTATCATATCAAAACGTCTATTAATCTCTTCTTTATTAGTTAAAGGAGACTCTATATTTTGTTTTAAAAATCTACTTCCCATAGCTGTCTTTGTTTTATCAAGAAGCCATAAAAGACTATATTGTCTTTCTCTATTTCTAATAGTCTCAACTAATTCTAAGTTTCTTTTAGTATTATTATCAAACAATAAATGATCATTACTTTTTATAAATATAGCTTTTTGTAAATGTTTAAGTTCTCCTTTTTTATTCTCAAGTATATAACAAAGTAAATGTTTAATAGTAGCAATAAGTCTTTCATCTTTTAAATCTTTATAAATGTATGAATACTCATCTGCTTCAAGTATATTTTTTCGTATACTTACAAGCACTCCAAAATTAGTTCTTAATGTATTAACTATTCCTCTGTCCATATCATCATTTACTATAATTTCTTTAAAATTATTTTTACATACTTCTCTAACTAGTATTTCTTCTTTTTTATCAATTAATGTAACATAAAACTCTCCTGTTGATATATCTGAATAACTAATACCATAACAATATCCAAAGTCATAAATACTTGCAATAAAGTTATTATCTTTAGCATCTATATGATCATCAAGTCTAGTACCACGAGTAACAACTTGTATAACATCTCTTTTTACCATTTTTTTAGTATTTTTAGGATCTTCAAGTTGTTCACATATTGCAACTTTATAACCTTTATCAATAAGTGTATCTATATAAGAGGATACAGAATGATGTGGAACTCCACACATAGGAACTCTCTCATCAAGTCCAGCATTCTTACCTGTTAAAGTAAGTTCTAAAACTCTACTACATATAATAGCGTCCTCAAAAAACATCTCATAAAAATCCCCTAGTCTAAAAAAGATAATACTATCTTCATAGTTATCTTTTATTTCTAAATATTGTAACATCATAGGACTTATCTTACTTCTATCAACTTCATTTCTCTTCATGTATACCACCTAATATGATTGTATCAAAAAATGATAAAGACTTCAAATTATAATACTAATATAAAAGAAAAAAATACTCTGATTTGAGTATTTAAACTAACATATTCTATTCATACCAACTTTCAATAACATCTTTAGTAGTATATCCAGTATTACGACTAACCATTTTACCATCTTTATATACAACTAAAGTAGGAACAGACATAACTCCATACTTTCTAGATAACTCTTCATGCTCATCTACATCTACACTAATAATTTTTATATTACTTCTATCACTTGCCAACTCCTCTAATACAGGCTCTAACATCTGACAAGGACCACACCAACTAGCAGAAAAATCTACTAACACATTCCCCTCTTTAACTAAATCTTCTAACTTTTCATCTTCAAGTTTTTTTATCATATAATCATCCCTCTCTATATTTATCAATTGTATTATTAATACCTTCTATACTATCAAGTTTTCCATTATCAAGTAATATATCACACGATTTAACACTTATAACTTTATATTTAAGTAAAGTATCCATAGTCTCTTTATTCATCTGATTAGCAGAAACATTAATATCACTAGAATCTCCTACTAATGTAAATATATCATCAATTGCATCATGTATACCACTAAAACTATTTGAAAGTATAGGACTATTATGTATTATATTTTGAGCAACAAAAGAATCATCTATACCTAAAGGTTTTAATGCTACCATAAATAATGTAAGTATAATAAAAACTATAATATATCCTTCTAAAAAGCCAACTAAACCTCCAAGCAATTTAGAAGGAAGTGTAAGTACTAAAGTTAAGTCCACTGCTTTTTGTAAAACTCCAGTAACTTTTAATATAATCCCAAAAACAGATAAAAGAATACCTGCAACTAAAACAAATGCTATTAACTGATAAATTATTACATTTAAAACTACTAAACCTTCTAGCTTTCCCCAAAATCTAAAGAAAGGACAAAATCTAAATAGAATATCTGCAACTGGATTTTTTAAAAAGAATGCTAGTATATATACAAGTATAGTTCCAGCAAACATAACAACCTGCTGTATAACTCCTTTTTTAAACCCAACAACTGTAAACATTCCTATCATTAAAATAACAATAGCATCCACTAACATAATTAACACCTCTAATCAACATTAGTATAACTTAATTTTAAAAATTATGCTATAATAAATAGGAAATGAGGTGTAAATATGAACGTTGTTATTAAAGTAGATGATGAAACAAAAAATAAAATGATTGAATATTATAAAGATAAAAGAAGAGATAAGAAAATTCCTTATGTAATATTCCAAGCAGAAGATGAAGACACAGTAATTACTATGTATGAATCAGGTAAAGTAATGTTTCAAGGAGTAAGTGCTGATGTAGATGCTTCTATGTGGGCAACAGTAGAAGAAAAAAAAGATAAAAAGGAAGATCCAAAAAACAGTAAATATTATAATTCGTCATCTGTTGGTAGTGATGAAGTTGGAACAGGAGATTATTTTGGTCCAATAGTTGTAACAGCATCTTACGTATCAAAAGAAAATATTAAATTCCTAGAAGATTTAGGTGTTGCTGATTCTAAAAAAATAAGTGATGAAACAATTAGAAAAATAGCTCCAAAAATTGCAAAAAAAATTCCTTATCGTAGTAAGATACTAAGCAATAAGGAATATAATGAAAAACATACAACAAGTCTAAATATGAATAAATTTAAAGCTATACTTCATAACAATGTCTTATATCAATTAATAAATGAAGAAAAACCTAAATATGATTATATTATTGTAGATGAATTTGCTAAAGAAAATAGATATTATGGATATCTACAAGGAATAAATAATATCCAAAGAGATATTACATTTATGACTAAAGCAGAAGATAAAAATTTAGCAGTCGCAGCATCTTCAATAATAAGTCGTTATATATTCTTAAAAGAATTCGATAAAATTTGTGATAATATACATATACCTCTTCCTAAAGGTGCAGGTAAAGAAGTAGATAAAGCAGGAGAAGAAGTTGTAGAAACTTATGGTTCTGAAAAATTAGAAGAAATTGCAAAAATAAATTTTGCTAATACAGAAAGGATACTAAAAACAAAAATTATTTAGTATCCTTTTTTTCTAAAATATGTTGTTTTATATCTCTTTGTAAAGTACTTCTATCATAGCTTTCAGATATAATTTTCTCTACCTCTACCAACTCTTTTGTTGCTCTTTTTCTATCATATCCAATTACCTTTGCGTAAACTTTACCATTATCTACTAACAAGAACCAATCATCATTATAAATTGTAAATGTACCATTATCATTTTTAATTCCTACTACTTCAGTAATATCACTAACATCACTAAATTCACCTATATTATCCGAAGTTATATCATCTGATTTTAAAACATAATCCTCATCAGCATTTCCCATAATTTCCAAAAGTTTTCCTCTATAATAAATTTTCTCTATAGCTTCTTTGTCAAAACCTTCTCTTACTCTTATCAAAGAACGAGAAGTAGGATAATTATTTTCTCTATAATAATGATGAACAGGTGCTAATACATTTTTATTTTCATTAGTAGTTGCTAATAAGTATGCTTTTGATCCTTCATAAAGATCAAAATAAACATTATCACCAAATCCTGATGTAGGATTATAAGGTAAAGTTACAACAGGAAGACCTTCATCACTTGCATCTTTCATAGCATAACCAGGAAATATAACAACATTATCAATATCATCATATTGTTCAATTAAGACATTAGCAAATTGTTTATCTAAATTAATTACATCTTTATTACTATATTTTTCATTGATACTAAATCTACTTTGATTTATATATACAGTATTTCCATTAAATATTATATTAGCACGTGAAATATCTTCATCAGTATCTAAATCTTTAAATACTACTGTAGTTGTACACATTCCAAGTACACTATCTCCTTCATAAATTCGATCAAGCAAAGTAGAACCAATACCAAATGTCTTAACACAAGAACCAAATTTTTCTCCTAATATAGGTGTTGAAATAGTATAATTACCAGAAATACATAACACTTTTTTACCCTCAGTATCAAATATTTCTCTAACAGGACAAGCTTTAGTTTCTAATGTTTTATAACCTAAATATTTATACTCTAAATATTTATCCTTTCTCTCACTAGCATCATATCCAGTAGAATAAGGCTCAGGATCAACAGAAATCAAAAAGTTATTTTCTACTCCAGCACACTTTTTAGAGAATCTATCAAAATCATCCTCTACACTATCACTAGCATATTGAAACATAGTAAATCTATCAATTCCTTTTTCAACTAATATTCTCAATTCTTGTAAAGGTAAATCATAAATATACTTTATAAATCCTGAACAATAATTAGATCCAAAATGTTCACCAATATTATCAATATTAAATATCTTATAATAAGCTTCATACAAATAACTAGGTATTTTATGTGGCATATATTTATCCATAATTTCTTTTAATAATTCATAACGAATATCATCATTTAATAAATCACAAATTTTCTCACATCCGAAATCATCAAATATTTCTTCAGCATAATTTATATTTTCTATAAAATATTCCTTTTGTAATGACTCATCATTTAAAAAGTTCTTAATGCACATTTCCTGATCTTCAAATTCAAATTCATCATCTATACGAGTTCTTAATTCTTTGGCAAACAAATACAAATTTTTTCTTACTAAATCAACATCATTATCTACAACTTCTTCTCCTACATAATATCTAATTAAATCTTCTACTAAAGAAGGAGTAAAATCATATTTATCACATAAATCATTTATTAAGTTATTTTTAAATTCTGTACTATCTATTACTGGTATTTTATTACTAATAAAAGATTTAGCAAAAAATGCTTTAGTCTCTTTTGGTAAATACGTATAAGGAATATTTATATCTTTATACATACTATATGTATTTCTATATTCTCCTCTTTTTTTAACTATATAATAATCTGTAGTAAATGCAAGTAAAGATTCATAAATTTTTCTATCTGAATCATTTAATGAATTTTGAATTTTAACTTTCAAAAAATTCAAAAACTCCATACCTTCATAATTAACAACTTGACTCAAATCATAATAAGGGTTATCATTCATTATATTTTTAATATAACTTTCCAATCTATTATAAAAACTTTCATCCAAATAATTATTAATTATTCTAAAATACTCATTAGTACTTTCTAAATCATTATTATTTATAGCTTCAATAACATTATGATTTATACTTACTACCTCTGGAAAAAGTTCTTTAAATTTACGTTGCTTAATTGCATCATAAACACCCTCAGCATCTTGTCTTGTAAATTTTCTATCACGAAATAGCAAAGCAAACTTTTTAACAGTCTCATAATCTTGACTTCTTACAAACTCTCCTAAATCAGTATCACCTTTTGAATTATTAGAATTTAAATATTTTATTGCCTCAGCTCCCATACAAATCTTTAATAAATCAATCTTTTCCATCAATTCAGAACCATATATTTCACTTAATTTTTCTCTATAAAAATCATATACTTTATCTGAATAAAATTCACCTAAAATTTTAAAATTATCATTAATAAGTGTATTTAAAACAACATCAGAAAAATACTCTTTAAATAATACTTCTTTCATTATATCAGGTTGAACATAAAATATAAAATAATCTTTTTCTAAGGCTTTATGTAAAAAGAATGTATAATTATTTTTATATATAAGTGGTAATATATATTCCTTAAAATCTACTCCTGAAGGAATATAACTTAGTTTAGATAACAAATCAACTTTTTTATGTTCAAATAAAAATTCTATAATATCTATCCTAGAAGGAACATATACAATATCTTTCTCATCTCTTTCTAATATACTATTTTTTACAAAAGTATTTATTTCCTTAATATCTTCAGGACTACCATTCTTTATTAACTGATCATAAAATAAACTTAAATTATATAATGAAGGATCTTTTTTTATAATTGCTTTCATAATATTAGGAAAAGCTCCAAATTGTTGTGAATATAAAATTTCAGATTTTAATTTTTTAGGATAATTTTCTATTGCACTTACTATTTCTTGTTCATGTTTTTTTAAAAATTCCAAAGATTTAATAAAGTCCAAATCATTAGCCATAAACAATTCAACAAAATTACAATTTTCTATACAAACAGAAACAATATTTTCATTACTTTTTAAATCATTACCATTTATATTAAGTAAAAAGTCATATTGAAAAGAGTCCCCTCTTC
This sequence comes from uncultured Bacilli bacterium, assembly GCA_947623665.1. GTDB lineage: Bacteria > Bacillota_I > Bacilli_A > RF39 > UBA660 > CANRDQ01. The sequence continues at coordinate 3,888 of CANQHJ010000020.1, read as the reverse complement.
TATAAAGTGCTTTAGAAACTTTTCTTGCTATCTCTTCTTTATTAACATCACTAATATCTGATGCATCATATGTAAAAAAGTTTTTACAGAAAAAAGGTTCAATTATATCATTTTCTAAAAACAATGATTGTAATTCTTGTTTTTCTTCATCACTATAAAGTTCAAAAATTCTATATAAACCTGAAACATCAACATAATAAAATTCTTTTGGATTATTTTTTATTTTCTTACATAAAACTTTAAAATCTAATTTACTTAGATTATCTTTATTAATAAATGAAATAAATTGCAAAGGAAAGTTTTCCATTCCATATTTTTCAACTAAAAAATTATAATCCAAAACATTTCTAAAACCTGGCATAGGAATCTCATATGCATCATTATTTAAATATGGTTGCATAAATATATCCAATAATTTTTCATCATATAACTCATATGGAATTACAAAATGTTCAAAACTATCATATCTCTTAGTATCAATAATAATTTTTACAACTTCATGTAATAAATCATCTGGAACTTTAAAAAGACTTTTTAATTTGTAATCTTCATCTTTTAATTTTAATAATATATTCTCTTTTAAAAGCAACTGGTTTTTCACTGATAGAGAATTATAAAAACTAGAATCAACATCAATAATACCCCTATTAACATCAGACATAGCTTTTTTAAATCTATTAACTAAAGTATCATCAAAATCAATAACGATTTCTACTAAGTCAGGATTGTCCCATATAACATCATCCAAAGAAGCAGCACTTAAAAATGTTTCTCTAAGGGCTTTTACTTTTCTAATATAAAATATATCTTCCGCATTAAAATCATAGTTTCCATTTATAATTTTATTTTCAATATTTTTAATTCTCTTATTAATAACGCTATTATCAAACCCCATAAGAAAAACCCCCTTAAAATTGTTATATATTATAACATTTTTTGGGAGTTTTGTCAATCAAAGTAAAATGTAATAGCTAATCAAAAGGAACCATAATAATTTTTTCAAAAGAGTTATCATTTTCTATTTCGTACTTTATAATTTGACAATTATCAATATTTTTTCTTTCTAAAACATTTTCTTCTATCACATCTTGCGCCAATTTCATAATAGTACCATGAATAACAAACAAAACCCTTCTTTCAGAATAATTCTGACAAACTTTTAGAAAAAACATCTTAAATCTATATCTAGCCTCTTCTAAAGTCTCATTTCCAGATTTATTATTACCATAACCTTTTTCTAATAAATCATCACTTAATATAATATTCATATCTTTAGAAATAATCTTAGCAGTATCAACACATCTTTTAGAAGTAGAAGAAAATACTACATCAAAACTATTATACAACTTTTTAAAAGCCCAATTTGCTTGTTTTACACCCAAAGATGAAAGTTCTAATAAATTATTTTCTTTTGAATCATCAACTAAATTATCACCATGTCTTATTAAAATAATACTCCTAGGTAATCTGTTCATTTAAAAACCACCAATCAATTATAAACACTTCTTAATATATTTTTTAACTGCCCAACTTTCTTTTTTTCTATTACAACCTATCTTATCTAATATTTCTATATCATTATTTAAAATTTTCTCTTTAAAAAATATATTCTCTTTCTTATCTAATATACTTCTATCACCTATACTATCAAAAAACATTGATATTAAACCACCATAAGTATATCTTAATTTATAAAACAAATCTAACTCATTAACATTTTCAGAGCTTCCTAAAACCAATTTATTAATATTATTAGATGAAAGAGTTAACTCCTGACTTCTTAAACATCTTATTTCTTCTTCTGGAAGTCCTAAATTTTCTAAATATTTTATAAATTTCAAGCTGAATGTCATTGCATTAACTTCTATATATGGTGAAGTCAACTGATACTCTACAAACTCTTCTTCTGTTAAGATATCTTTCAAATCTAAATACTCCCTTAAATGTCCAATTTCATGTATTAAGACTACTAAGCTATAAAAATCATCATAAAATTTATTAATAAAGATAAAACAATCATTTTTATTATCAATTTTCGGATTAATATAAGTAATACCATTATAATTATCAAAAACATCATCCAAAAAGAATATTCTATTTTCTTCTTTCAATTTTAAATATATATTCTTATAAGCAACATCTTCACTATCTAAAAAATCAATTATTAACTTATCTTTAAATTCATCATCTAACTTCACAAAATTAATAGTATCATCCTTACCTTCACTATCTATTATATATGAAGATAATAATCTACTAGCATCATATAAAATATTACTATCTTTCATCTGTTCTAAATTATATCTTACTATTTTTTTTATATAATTACTTTTTTCATATTCAACTCCTAAAATGTAATTATATTTATCAAGATAATTATTTTTAAATTCATCTATATTAAATAAACTATTTCCAACTATACTAGTATAAATAGTATTAAGTGTTATTACTGATAAAAAATTTAAATATATATTATCATCAGAGTTGCATAATTTATCATATTCTTGATAAAATTTATCTTTTATATTTCTCATCTGTTCAAAGTTCTTAATAATAATTCCCCCTAAAAAGCATTACATACATTTCTTTAATTGTTTAACAGCCATTTTCTCTAAAGTCTCATTATCACAACCTATTTTATTAAATATAGAAAAACCTCTTGTATTTATTTTCTCTTCGTCATATTTTTTCATTGTATCTGTAAACTTTTCTTCATCAATGTTTGCAAAATACAAAGAAGCAAAAACCAAATAAACATATTCTAAATCATGATTAAAGTTTTCTGTATAAGTATTCCTACCTGTATTCTCATCACTATAAACATCCTTAATAAACCTTTGAAGCGTATCCATATGTTCCATTGCTTTTTTAGTTCTTACTTTCTCTACTTCTTCACTAGGGAATCCTAAGTCTTCTAAAAAATCACAACATTTCAATTCATAAATACCTGCTGTTATTTCACCATATTGTGTAGTAAATCTAAAATCTAAAAATTTCTGTTTATCAACCTTTTCTCTTAATTCTAAATATTCTATTGTATGAGCAAGCTCATGAACTAAATTAACTATAGTCTCTAAATCATTATCACATCTTTTAACAACTATAACATCATAAGGATTTTCATAGTCAAAATCAATTCCATTACAAGCTCCACCATAATTAGTAGAAGATTGAAAATTTCCATCCAAAAAGAATATTTTACCTTCTTCTCTCATTTTATTATAAATATCATGATATTTATAATTAATATTTTCTAAAAACATATTAACTACTTTTCCAATTTTTTCTTCACTCAAATATCTTTTCGGAATATCTAATATTAATTTATCAATATACCAACGTTTATAATTTCCTTCTGGAAGATTACTTTTTTCTTCTAATTCTTTATAATAATTTTCCATAATAGAATATATATTAACTAACCCCGAATTAAATAAAGCTTCTTTTTTTGCTTTCTTCTTTTCTTCTACAACTACATCGTTTTTCTCAGAATTAATTCGGTCAGTTAAAGCAACAACAAAATCTTCTTCAAATATTTCATTGTTTCCAAGTTCACTATATGAAAATTTAGTTTCTCCTGTTATTGCTTCATAGCAATCACACAACACTTTTAATTTAAAGAAATCCTCCATAGCAGTTTCTTCATTTTTTTCGTAAAATACTTTACGTCTCCTTTCTATCTCTTCACTTAATTTCTTCAATTGTTCTTCTTGTCTCATATTTTTTCTCCTTTTTCTTATAATAGCAAAATATAAATATACATTCAAGAAATTTTATTCAATTTATAAAGAAAAAAGATTGCTGATAAATCGAGTGTATTATAAATAGTGTTGGTGAAAATATCACTACACTATTTTTTAATTCAAAAAAAGACATAAGTTTGATACA
>CANQHJ010000019.1 GCA_947623665.1 uncultured Bacilli bacterium | reverse complement strand
TTAACATATAACCACAAAACATACAGAAATCTTTTGTCATTTTTTTACCACATTTAGGACACTTCATATTATCACCTATAATAATTATAATATTTTTATAGAATAAAGTAAAACATTTTGAACTTATAAATTAAAAAACAATTCACAATAATTAAAAAATATGTTATACTAATATTATCAACGGGAGATTATAAGTCTTTCGTTAGTGGAAAAGAGTTGTAGATAACTACGACACTCGCACCAGAACGTTTCTATTCGAACTTTTTCGAATATTTATATAAAAAGATAGCCCCTTAGGTTATTTTGATACACTTGTCAAAATACCTAGGGGGTTAAATATTTTGTCAATACAAAATAATAAAATAAATTAAAAATATGATATACTTATCTTGTAGGAGGATTATTATGAATTTATATAATATTAGAATAATAAATTCAGGTAGAAATGAATATAGAGGTAATATAGTTATTGATGAAAATCAGTCAATACATGGTATTTGTACTGAAAAAAATTACGATAATGAAGGTAAAATATCAGGTCAATTAACTTCAGATGGAATGTATATTGAGATTCAAAGTGAAAGTGAAAAAATTCCTGTTTTGGCAAAATCTAGTGATTATTTTCCTAAAAAATCTATTGCTGAATCAAATTATTTTTTTGGTAACTCATTGGACTCTATAAATGATACAATATATATTGAAATTACAAATGTTAAAGATATAGAACAGAAATTATCTAATGATTATAATAAAAAAATGCAACTAATCAATCGTCAAAAAAAGTTGTAAATTACTACGTTACTTGCATCACTAAAAATAAACCAGTCTGTAATGACTGTTTTTTTTATTATAATAAAATTAATGCAAATAATAAATTTATATTGTATAATAAATTATAGATTACTATATTATTCAAGGAGAATACTTATGGAGAAAACTGATATAAATTTTTTTAACCAAAGAATTAATCTTAATACTGACTTAAAAAATATTTCACTAGAAATATGTAAACAATTTAAACTTGGTAATTTTATTTCTAATAAACTAATAACTATAGGATATGAAGATTATACTTATAAATTAATAACTTCTAAAGGAATGTTTTGTGTAAAGATTCTTAATAAAGATAGAACTAAAGATGAAATTGAAAGTTATTTAGAGAGAATTGATATTATTTCTAAAAGTAGTATTAATTCCCCTTCTCTTTTATATTTAAATGATAAGCCTTTTTTACATTTAAATTATAATCAAAATGTTTATAATGTTTGTGTATTTGACTTTATTGAAGGTAAAAGTTTATTTGAGGCAAACTGTGATATTAATGATTATTTAATAAAGGAAATTGCTTATCAAACTGGGAAAATAAATAATTTAAATAAAAAGCCAAAATTTACATATGATTCTTGGTCAATTATAAATTTCTTAGAGGAATATGATAAAAAAAGTAAATATTTATCAGATTATAATAGTAAAATAATTGGTAATATGGTTGATGAATTCAAAAAAATAGATTTTAATAAATTACCTAAGGGATTTGTTCATGGAGATATTATAAAAACAAATGTTATGATTGATAAAAATAATAAATTATGGATTATAGATTTTGCTGTTTCTAATTATTTACCTAGAATAATTGATTTAGCAGTTATATCTAGTAGTATATGTTTGGATAAGAACTCTAAAGAAAAAACTTATGATAATATAACTTTATTACTTAAAGAATATGATAAGTATAATAATCTTACTAATTATGAGTTTGATTCTTTTTATTGTTTTTATATGATTGCAAATGCTATGCATATATTACAAGCTGAATATTTAACAAAAGCAAAAGGTTTTTCAGAGCAGAATGAATATTGGATAAATGAAGGAATGACTGGTATGGCTTTTGGGGATAAAAAGGAATTTATTAAATTAATAGATAGTTTGAGACATTGATTATTGTATAATAGATAATGTATGATGATATATATTTTGTGTAAGGAGTATGTTTATGAATAAGAAAGAAAGTTTAATAAAAAGAATGTATGAAATGCTTAATAATAGGCAAAAGTTTAATTTTTTAATTATTGTTCTTATAATGATTATATCTGCAATATTGAGTCAATTACTTCCTTTGTCTATTGGAAGACTTACTGATGATGTTTTAAGACAAGATAATTTATCATTTACTAGTATTATTCCTTTTTTAATATTTATATTAATTGTTACTGTATCTAATGAGATAATAAAAGTTATACGTAGAGTTATTGTTGAAGATACTTGTACTAGATGTGAGAAGGATGCTAGAGTTAATGCAATTAATTCTTTACTTCATGCACCTCTTACTTATTTTAAAGAGAATATGTCTGGTAATATTCATGGTAGACTTAATCGTAGTTTAGATGGTACTATTAGGCTTTTAAAACTTTTATTTATGGATTTTGCTCCTGCTATATTTAGTGGAATTGCAGCTATAATAGTTATCTTTACTAAATTACCTCTTTTCTTATCTTTATTTATGTTACTAGTTATTCCTATTGGAGTTATTATTGTATTTAGGCAAATATCAACTCAAAAAGGTATTCGTGTAGAATTAATGGAAGAAAAATCTTCTATGGATGGTGTTGTCGTGGAACTTATTAATGGTATTGAAGTTATTAGAGTTACTGATAATGCAGATGAAGAAGTTTCAAGATTTAAAGATAAATCTGAATATTTAAGATTTAAAGAAATGAGACATCATAAAGCTATGGCATTTTATGATTGCCTAAAATTTATTAACGAGGCTTTCTTTACAGTTATTGTTATTGGAATATCTGCATATCTTGCAGGTGAAGGTATTATTAGTGTTGGTACTGTACTTACTGCTTATTTATGTTTTACGCAACTTACTACTCCACTTCGTGAACTTCATAGAATATTTGATGAATTATCAGAGTCTACTATTCTTGCTCATGAGTATTTTAAAATTATTGATTTGGATAAGGATTTTTCTTATAAAACTACTAAAGGTAAAAAAATTACTAAATCCAGTGGATCTTTAATACAAATAAAAAATATTTCTTTTTCTTATCCCAATAGTAATAAGTTAGTTATTAATGATTTGAATTTAAATATTAATGAAGGTGAGTTTATTGGTATTGCTGGACCTTCTGGCTGTGGTAAGTCTTCTTTTATAAAACTTCTTGTTAAACTAGAAAAAAATAATAATGGAAATATAATTATTGATAATAAGGATTTATCTAGTTTAAGTAGAGAAAATATTTCTTCTATTATTGCTTTAGTACCTCAAAATCCATTTTTGATTGCTGGTACTATTAAAGAAAATATTTGTTATGGTATTAAGGATGAAGTTAGTGATGAAGAAATAAAAAAAGCTGCTTCTTGTGCTTATATAGATGATTTTATCGAATCTCTTCCAAATGGATATGATACTATTCTTAGTGAAGGTGGCAATAATTTATCTGGAGGACAAAGACAGCGTATTGCAATAGCAAGAGTATTTCTTAGAAAACCTAAAATATTAATATTAGATGAGGCTACTTCTGCTTTAGATAATACATCCGAGAAATATATTCAAAAACAAATTGAAAAAATGCAAATTAAAAACAAGATTACTGTTATATCTATTGCACATAGATTAACTACTCTTGAAAATTGTAATTCTATATTAGTTTTTGATAAAGGAAAAATTGTTCAATCAGGAACGTATAATGAATTAAAAGATATTCCTGGTATATTTAAAGATATGTATGAAGGTAAAATAAAATAGAGCTTAGTTAACTAAGTTCTATTTATTTAACATATTTAATAAATTAATCTTAAACATATCTTTTTCTGGATTACTTTTAGAAATCATTACACCTTTATAAGTTGATAGTTCTGCTCTATGTCCTTCAGATAATATTTCTTCTGGTGTAATATTTGTAAGTAATATAATTCCTTTTTCAGTATAAACTGTATAATGAACACATATTACTCCATGAACTTTCGCAAATAATTCATCTGTAGGTAATTTTAATACATATGATATAGTTTTATCCTTATCATTTCTACTTTTTTCTTCTCCTAAGAAATTACCTTTACGTAATTCAGGATAATAATTAAATGTTAATTTTTTATAGGCTAACATATTATATTTTCTTACAGATCTTTCTTTTTTACGAAAATCATTTTCATCCAAATATTCGAATATATATGATTTTTCCATTATAAGAACCCCCTTACATAAGAATATACCCTATATCCTTTAAACAGTACATATTATACCATATTAAGGGGATTTTGTCAACTTTTTTTATATTATAATGATATTACTTGGTTTCTTTTTTCTCTTTATCATTTTCGTTTTCTTTTGGTTTTTGAACTTTACCTGTATAGTAATAATCTTTAGCAAGTAATTTTTGATCATCAAAATTACTAAATTTTTTCTTAGTTTTTCCTTTACTTTTTATACTTCTAGTTTTCATATTATAATAACAAACCTTACCATAAACAGGCTCTTTTCTAGAATTAGTATCTACTACATCTGTCATTTTGTAAAGGGCTACTGTTTTAGATACTGAACCTTTACAAAGAAAGTCTGCGTTTTCACTAGCATTTTCTAAAGTACCAGTAAATTCATATACATCATATACATATTTTAGTGGTTTTTCTTCACATGTTTCTTTACAAGCTGAGAAATCTATTTTTACAAATTTATATATTTTCAAAACTGTATCAGATTGTGGTGAATCAAAAGATTTTTCTCCTTTATATTCCCAGTTTCCTTGAGTTGTTTTTGTTGATGAACTAATACTATTTAACATTGTATAAACAGCATTAGTTGCATATATCACATCATCTACTACAATATAATTATAATTATTACATCCTTTTATTTCTGATGTAGTTGTCTGTTTTAACTCTTTTCTTGGTGCTTCATATTTATTTGAATAGTTTTTTATTTTTTCTTCTCTTTCATGTAAAACTATTTTTCTACGACATGAAGGATCTCTATCATCACAATTTTCTTTTTTGGTATCACATGATGTTTTTGTCCATCCTGACCATAAAGACCAATTATCCATTTTTGCACCTGTTGTTTTTGCATATTCAAATTGATTTGTTGGATCTTCTTGAGGTACATATGGAGTATCTTCTAATGGATAAACTTTTAGATTTTTATTAACATTATCTTCTTCTCTAAATTTTACTATCTCTGTTGGAGAGGTTATTTTCTGTGAAATAGCAACACTTTCTTTTTCACATAAGAAATCACCACAGTAATTATAATGTCCTAAATGTTTTAATACATAATTGTCATCTTTACTACATTTTAAATATGTTTTTAATATGTATTCATTTTCTCTATCTTCAAATGGTGATATCTCCACATAAGATTTTTTTGAATTACAAACTTTATCATTATTATCTACGATAGATACTAATATTCCTTCATCTATTAATTCTTTTATTGTTACTTTATAAGGTTTATCTTTTATTTCTTTTAATTTATCTTCATCAAAATATCCTAACATAACATTATTTATATGTTCCATATTATCTTTATAAGTTGCATTTTGATATGGATTTGTATTTATTCCTTCTTTATTAATATATTCATTAGTAATTAAAACTTTTTTTAGAATAAATCCTATAATTACCATAACTAACGCTATTACTATTTTGATTAATAACTTTTTTACGGAAATATCATCAGTTTCAAATTCTTCTGTATACATTATTCTTCACCTTCTTTTAAATGTACTATAGTACATCCAATATTAAAATTATCTAATTTAAATTCTTTAACTTTTTTATTTTTTTTTAGTTCTTCATGTACACTTTTTCTAACTATTCCTTTGCCAATACCATGAACTATAACAAATTTATATTTTTTTTGTTTTATTTCATCAACAATAAATTCATTTACTAATATTTTAGAACTTTCTCTTGTTTCACCATGTAAATCAATACTATCTAAACTATTATAAAACACCATATTTTTTTCCTAAATCTATTACATTTTCTAATTCTGGCATTGCATATCTCGAACCTATCTTTTCAACTGATAATGCTCCTGTAATATTAGCAAGAGAAACTGCTTTATCTAACGTATAATTATTTATTAAAAAGTAGGCAAGAGCTCCATGAAATATATCACCTGCTCCTGTTGAATCTAACGCTTTAACTTTTATACTTGGTATAATTAAATATTCATTATTATATTTTATCATTGAACCTTTATCTTCTAATGTTATAATTATTTTTGTTTGAAAATACTTTTCTAGTTTTTTATATATTTGTATCCAATTACTTTTATCTTCTTTAAACTCCTCTTCTGAGAAATTTTCTGCAAATACTTTTGAACAAGCAAGATATGTTACTTTACTTCCTAATTCTTTTGTAGATTCTTTTAATGTTCCTGCATCTAATATACTTACAGCTTGTGGATTTTTTTCTAATACTTCTTTAGCACTTTCTAAATGTTCTCCATCTAATAATATAAAATCATAATTTTCATTTATTTCATTTTTCAGTTTTATAATTTTAGGAGTTGCAGCAGTTATTATAGTTCTTGAACCATTTTGTAAATTAGCAATTATATAACCACTTGACGTATTTTCTCCACTACGTTCTATATAGCTTGTATTTACACCGATTTTTTTAAATTCTTCTATGACTTTTTCTCCATATATATCATTGCCTACTGCACCAGCAAATGTTACATCTAGTCCCCATTTAGCAAGTAAATAAGCAGCATTTGATGCTGGTCCTCCTCCACATTCTATTTTATCTTCTGTTCTGTATTTTTGGTTTTCTTCTGGATAAATATCAACTGGTAATGTTGTATCATATGTTGCATGTCCTAAGCAAAGTATTTTCATTTACATCTTCCCCTTTGTCTTCTTTATTATAACAAAAATTATTAAACAATAAAAGATAACAATTCACTTTATATTGAAAAAAATAGATCACTCTATAATTTCTAAAGTATCTATTTCCTCAACTACAGCTATTTGCTGTTCCACAACTAGTTTTAATTTTCTTTTGAAGATTTGTAAGTTCTTTTCTAATATATCTCTTTTAGTTTCTATTTTATCAGCCTTTAGTAAAGCTTCATTAACTATTCTTGATGCGTTATTTTTTGCATCATTAATAATCATGACTGCTTCTTCCTTAGCCATTTCTTTCATTTTATCACTAGCTTTTTCAGCTTGTATAACTGTCTTTTTTAGTTCTGTTTCTACTCCTTGATAGTGGCTAAGTTGGTTTTTTAACTTTTCAATTTCTTTTTGTTGCTCTTTACATTTTTTTACAATACTTTCTGTTTGAACTATTACATCATTTACAAACTGATTAACTTGTTGTTTGTTATAACCATTTTGTTCATAGCTGAATTTTTCCATAGTATCACCTCGAGATATGAGTTTAAATCTTTATAATACTTCTACCAATCAAATTCGTCATCATCATCTTTTGTTTTTTTACTTTTAGCAGGTTTTGTAGTAGCATCATCACTAATTTTCCCCTCAACATCTACATTGTTTGGTGTACATAGAAATATTCCTCCACCCAACTTTTGTAAATCTCCACCAATAGCATATAGCGTTCCACTTAAAAAATCAACTATTCTTTTTCCTTGATCAGGAGTTACTCTTTTTAAATTTACTACTACTGCACTTCTATTTTTTAAATAGTCTGCAATTTGTTGACTTTCAGAATAAGCACGTGGCTCTAGTAACATCATCTTACTTCCAGCCATGCCATTGTTATCATGAAATTCTTCACGGGAAGTTGAATAAAACTCATCATCTGTTCCTGTTACATCTACTTCTCCATCATCATCTGTTCCACCTAATATCCCTTTAAATTTATCAAATGCCATATTAATTCCTCCATTTTTATTATCACTACATTACATTTTAGCACAAATTCCTTTTAGCAACAAGTACTTCTTTTAATTTTGTACAGTTTGTTGTGGCATATTAATACCAAAGTTTGCTGCTGCTTGAGATGCTGGTTGGGCAGTTTGAGCAGTCGGTGCTTGTACTGGTTGTGTATACCATATATTTTTAACATCTACATTATTACTTAATGGTTCTGGATTTGGTTTTTCCATATACATTGAAGTTGGTATTTTAAATGCGCTTCCAAAAGCTATACAATTACCTGGTTTTAAAGTTTTAAGTTGAATAATCATTTCACTTGTTACATTAGGTACCATATTTTTAATATAATCCAAATCTTTTGGATGTAAAATTCTTAATATTACAAAGTTTGAACATTGAGAGATTGCAGTATCTGATAGTTCACTAGGACGTTGAGTTATAAGACCTAATAGCACTCCATATTTACGTCCTTCTTTTGTAATTCTGTCAAATATATTATAACCTAAAATTTCAACATCTGTATCTTTCATAACATAACGATGTGCTTCTTCTATTACAATATGAAAAGGCATACTTCCACGATTTGGGTTTTCTACTGCAGTAGAGAACAATAATTTAGAAATTATCTTTGTAATTGCTTTTGCAAGTCTATCATCTATATAACTTATATTAAAGTTTACTATTTGACACTTACCACCTGTTTTAACATCTGTAAGCAATTCTCTTATGTATTCTCCTCTTGTTACAAAATGATCATAATCGAAGTATTGAGATTCAGAGGACTTTACCATTGAATGAAGCCTTACACTTAAAACATTAGCAAAGTCATATACTTTTTCACTTTTTAATATACCCTCAGATATTAAAGCAAATTCCATAGCTTCTTCTAAATGCTTTAAATTGTAATAAACATTCGATTTTGGAATTGACTCTATATCAAGAGAATCATCTATAAAACTTTTTATAAAGTTTACTACAAGTTCCATTTCTTGCATTTTACCAGTTTTATCTATATAAAGACATTGTTTTAGACTTCTTACGTATCCAGGCTGAGCAATTTGACTTTCTAGATTTAATTCTTTGGTATTGAATTTTGTAAGAACTGCAGTAACTTGATCACGTATTTTAGTAGAATCATTTCCACTAAGTAGTATATCTTCTAGAGCTCTTGCAATTATATCGTTTTTATATTTTATTACACCTTCTGTGTTACTAGCAATTATCGGTACAAGTTTTAGGGCTTTTTCTATTATTGGTAATTGATTTGCAGTTGTAACATCTAAAAGGAGTGCTAGATCATCTACATCTAGTAACCAAGCAGGTATCTTTAGTATTTCATCTGTTGCCATTTCTGTGTTAGTTGTATATACCTTATAATGAAGTGCTGGATTTATATTTGTCATATTAGAGAATGCTCTTGTGTATTCTCCATAGGCATCAAAGAAAAAGATATTTGCATTAGTTGGGGATGCTGTTGGGGATGAGAACAGTCTTTGAAAAATTCCTGATACTGTAAATGATTTACCAGCACCACTGTTTCCAAGTATTGCAAAATGATTAGAAAAGAAGTCATTTATACTAACATTAATTTTATAGTTTTTATAAACATTACTAACTCCAAAATAAGTTTGTCCTGTCTCTAATTTTTGACTACCTAATATCAACTCTAATTCATCCATTTTAATAATTCTAACAGTGGATGCAAATGATGGCTTAGCAGAAATTCCTGACGCAAACCAAGTTCCTTTTAATTCACCTACTACGGCTATTAACATTTTTGTTTTATCGACATTTAAAATTTCCCCTACTATTTTGTCTTCTCCATGTTCAAAGACAACATGAAGATTAGCAAGGTTTGGTTGCTTTGTAATATCTATACTTAGTTGTACTGTTACGTAATTATCTTCTATTTCTATAATCTTTCCTAGCACTTGAAACACCCTCTATTCTTTTTAATTATATCATGTAAGATTAATAAAAAAAAGTCTAATTTTAAAATTTACATATTGAAAATTTAATATGGTTGTGATAATATGAATATGATAGATAATAATTACATACAATAAAAAAGGAAGGCCCAAGTATTGAGGCTTACCTATTTGTTTTGGTTAGCACTCAAATGAGTGCTTTTTTATTAATTATAAATAATCAATAAAATAATGACTACTATAAGTAATCCAATTAATAAATCTTTCTTACTCATAGTATTACCTCCTTTTAACCCCCCCTATGGACTTTAAAAGGCAAACGCTCTAAATTGAGCCTCCATTTATTATATAATAGAAAAATTAAATTTTTTTTCACTTTTTATAAAAGTTATATATTGAAAATCAAATGTAGTTATGATAATATGAATATGACAGATGATAATTACATACAATAAAAAGGAAGGCTCAGTATTGAGGCTTACCTATTTAATGTGGTTGCACTCAACAGAGTGCTTTTTTTATTAATTATAAATAATCAATAAAATAATGATTATTATAAGTAATTCAATTAATAAATCTTTTTTACTCATAGCAATCACCTCCTCCTAACCCCCTTTTTAGAGTATTAAGAGGCAAACTCTCATTTTGAACCTTCACTTATTATATAATAGAAAAAAATTAAAGTTTTTGCATTTTATAAAATTTACATATTGAAAATTAAGTATGATTATGATAATATGAATACAACAGATAATTATTACATAAAATAAAAAAGGAAGGCTCAAGTATTGAGGCTTACCTAATGTTTTTTTGGTTAGCACTCAAGTTGAGTGCTTTTTTTATTAATTATATACAATTAACAAAATAATGACTACTATAAGTAATCCAATTAATAAATCTTTCTTACTCATAGTATCACCTCCTTTTAAAACCCCCATGGACTTTAAAAGGCAAACGCTCTAAATTGAGCCTCCATTTATTATATAATAGAAAAAATCAAAGTTTTTGCATATTTACTAAAAAAAGTTACTGTTTTTAGTAACTTTTTATACTTCTTGGATAACTGTAATAATCATAGGTTTTGACTCTGTTGTTTGATAGAAGAATTTACCTAATCTTTCTCTTACATCATTTTTTATTTTTGTGTAGTCTACTCTTTTGGAGTTTACTACAATATTATCTTCTATTGTTTGTAAAGAAATTTCTTTAGTTTCTTCTAAAAGATCTTGATTTTCTTTTACATAGACGAAACCTCTTGTTAGAATTTCTGGTCCTCCAATTATTTTTTTAGTTTTCTTATCTAGTGTACAACTAACAATTACGATACCATTTTCTCCTAACATTTCTCTATCTTTAAGAACTAAATATCCAATATCTCCTTGATTTCTACCATCTATTAATATTTCATCTGTTTCAATATGCTCAGTTGTCTCTTTTAATTTACCATCTACAAATTCTACTACATCTCCATTTTGTTTTAGGAGAATATTTTCTTTTTTGATTCCTAGAGATTCAGCAACTTCAGCATTTGCACATTGGTCTTTATATTCTCCTTGTACTGGAAAATAGTATTTTGGATTCATTAAATTTATCATTAACATTAAATCTTCACTTGAGGCATGATGAAGTAGATGTTTTTTATTTGAAAGACTAACAGCATCTATTCCCATAATGGCAATCTCATCCATAAGCATAGTCATTCTTCTTTCTACTCCTTCATAAGATGGTTCTGTGATAAAGATAGTATCTGTTTCTTTTAATTTTATGTATTTATCATATCCCTTTACAATTTTTTCTAAATTTACAAATGGTCTTTCTTTTTCATCTGATATTAAAACAACTACATCTTTATCATTTAAATTAGATAAATCCCCTATTCTATTTTTATTTACAGTTAAATATTTTTCTTCAATTGCTTTATTAATTGTCTCTTGTAAGTTTTTACCCATAATAACAATCTTACGATGTGTTTTGGATACTTCATTAAATATTTCTTGAATTCTATAAAAATGTGCCGGAAAAATTGTGGCAATTATTCTATTTTCATGTTTTACAAGTACTTCTCTTATAAAACTTGATACTCTATTATGTGGAGATGTATGTCCCTTACGAGATGCATACATTGATTCTGCAAGTAGACATAGTACTCCTTGTTTTCCAACGTATGCTAGTTTTCCAATATCTGTTTTATATGGTCCCATCATAGTTGAATCAAAGACAAAGTCTCCTGTATAGACAATTGCACCATCTTTTGTATACAATACATAACATACTGCATCAGGAATGGAATGTGTTATACTTACTGGAAATATAGCAAGGTCTTTTCCAAAATCAATTTTTTGGTGTGGTCTAATTTGTTTTAAATTAGCTTTTTTTACTCCATTATCTTCTAAATCTCTTTTTAATATTTCCATAGTAAGTTTTGTTGCATAAACATTAACACTTGGTATGGCCTCTATTATATCTTTGGTTGCTCCCATATTACTTTCATGTCCATGTGTTAAAAAAATACCTTTAATCTTTCTTTTATTTTTTATTAAATAATCAAAGTTAGGTAAGATATAATCTATTCCTAAATTTTTATCATTATCAAATTTTAAACCGGCATCAAAAACAAATATATTTCCGTCTACATTTATGACGTACATATTTTTTCCATTTTCATTTAGTCCTCCTAAACTGAAAATTTTAATTTTACTCATTATTTTTCTCCTTTCTTTTTGTTGTGGGACGTAAATACAACTAGTTAATTATATCAAATTTCACTTTTTTTAGCAAGTTTTTCTAAGGCTTTACGAGCTGCTTCTTGTTCTGCACTTTTTTTGCTTTTAGCACTACCTTCTCCATAATTTATTTCATCAATCATTACTGCAACTGTGAAGCTCTTATCATGAGCTGGTCCTTCTTCTTTTATAATTTCATAATTCAATGATTTTTTACTTGTTTGAGTATATTCTTGAAGAACTGATTTATAATCTTTAAAAAACATTATATTTTTATCTTCTATATATTTAGGTACAATTGATAAAATTACTCTTCTTACTGTTTGGTATCCTAAATCTAAGTATATTGCACCCATTAGGGATTCAAATGTATCCGCAATAATATGTTTTTCTATTGTCTTTCCTTTTTTCTCTTCTCCATGACCTACTTTAATATATTTCTCTAAGCCTAAATCTTTGGCATAAAAAGCATTAGCATCCGTACATACATAGCTTGCTCTTATTTTAGTCATTTGTCCTTCTTGAAGGTTTTCTTTTTTATAAAGATAGTCTGATACTACTAAATCAAGTACTGCATCTCCTAAAAACTCTAATCTTTCATAATCTTGTTTTGCTTTGTGTTCATTAGCATACGAAGAATGAGAAAAGGCTTTTTCATATAAAGATAAGTCTTTTGGTTTTATATTTAACTTTTTAAATAACTCTTCCACTTTAACACCAACTTTCATTTAAAATTATAACACCTTTTTACTTATTTTAATAATTTTTTATAATTATATATGTTTATGTTCTTGTTTTTTACATTAAAAAATTCAAAGATAATTGATATTTATATAAAGATATAGTAAAATTATAACATGGTGATTGTATGAAGAAGTTACTTATTTTTTTGATTAATTTTTATCAGAAAATACCAGGAGATTTTCATAAATCTTGTAGATATACTCCTACTTGTTCTGAATATATGAAAGAGGCTATTTTAATACATGGTTCTTTTAAAGGGGTTTATCTTGGAATAAAAAGAATAATGAGGTGCAATCCACTAGGTGGTTATGGATATGATCCTGTACCAAAAGGAGGAAATTATGAAGAAGTTAAAATTGTTAAGTCTTAGTGTTTTACTAATTGTTGTGGTATTTTCAACAACTGGATGTAAACAAGATAATATGGATGGTGGTGAAGTTGTAGTTACTAACTATCCTAATGAATATATTGTTGAGAAGTTATATGGAGATCATTCTACTATTACTTCTATTTATCCTGATGGTGTTTCTATTAATGATTATAAAGTTAGTAAAAAACATAAGAATGATTATAGTAGTCGTGATTTATTTGTTTATAATGGTCTTATTGAAAAAGAAAGAGATCTTGCAATGGAGTTTCTTGATTTAAATAGTGAATTAAAAATTATAGATAGTGCTTATGTTCTTGAAACTGATTATTCACCAGAAGAACTTTGGTTAAATCCTAATTCACTTCTTACTATGGCACAAAATATTAAAGATGGTCTAAAAGAATATATTACAAGTTCTTATTTACAAAAATCTATTAATTCTCATTATAATACTTTAAAAGTTAATTTATCTGAGTTGGATGCTGATTATAGATTGGCAGTTGACAATTCTACAACTAAAATTTTAGTTGTAAATGATAGCTCTTTAAAATATTTAGAAAAGTTTGGTCTTAAAGTATATTGTTTAGATGATGATATTTCTGAAAAAGACCTTAGTGAAGTAATTGATTTAATTGTTGATGGTAAAATTAATTATATATTTAATTTTGAAGGTGCTGATAATACTTCTACTACTGATAGACTTCTAAAAAATTATTCTTTAGAATTATTAAAACTTAATAAACTTGATAATTTAGATGATGAGCAAAGAGATCAAGGTGAAGATTATTTATCTATTATGAAGAAAAACTTGGAAACTTTAAAAGATGAATTATATCAATAAAAAAATAAAGGTGATAATTAATCACTTTTATTTTTTATCTTTATTATTATATTAGTAACAATTATAGACGTATATGATAGAGTTAAATAAATAATTGCAAATACTAGATATGTTGTTTCAACGTCTTGAAATAATATAAAGAAAAATAATAAGAACATTAACACTTCAATAATTGGAATATACCATATTTCTTTATAATTATCTCCTATCAATATACCTATAATTATAGATATTATTGGATTTATAACTATTATTAGAATTGAAAATATTCCTAATCCTATTTCAGCACTTTCTATGTTAGTAGCCATAAAAGGAATTGCTAACATAAATATTACAATTGTTGATATAGATATTATTATTTTATTTTTTAAATTCATTATAACCACCTTCATTTTCTTTTTAATTTTTGATAATACTTTTTATCTTCTTTAGATATTCTTTTTGATTCTCTTGCTTTTTGTAAAGCTTTATTATATGTAAAATCATCTAGATTACACACTTTTAAATACTTTAATGTTTTATCTTTATATTTTATTAGTGCAATACTTATAAGCCAAGATATTGCCATATTTATATAGTACTCTTCTCTTTTTATATTATCTATTAAACTAAATACTTCATCTAAGTATTCTTCTTCTAAATAATAATCAAGAAGTAGTATAATTCCTACTCTTACTGTGAATTCTTCTTTGGAATTTAGATACTCTTTTATTTTATCTTTAAAGATATCTTTATTTTTTTTAACTATTTTCATACTAGATACTGTCATATCACATATAGCCCAGTTATCTATTTTTTTTATAAATTTATCAAAGTATATAAGTGCCTCTTCTATATCTTTGATATGAGATATAACAAATCCTTCTATTAAAACTGTTTCATAGTAATCAGTATTTTTATTTTGTAAAAATGTTTTATAGTCTTTTTTACTTATTTCTTTAGCAATATTTTTTAATATAGGTGTTTTAACTCCTATCATAGGATATTTTGTAGAAATTATTTTTGAGTTGAACTCTTTATATTTTAAATCTTTATTTTCTTTTAATTTCTTTATGAGAATACTTTCCATGCTCTACCGTCTCCTTCATATATTGCGATAGGATTATTATATTGATCTAAAAATAAAACTTTCTCTTCTTCATTTAAATTTATTTTAGCACCATTTTTTACTTTAAAAAGTAAATTATCTTTTATAGTTATTTTCTTTATATTAAGAGCATCTTTTATTGGTATAATTTTAAACTTATTATTTTTTATTTCATCTACTTTATAAGCATCTTTTAAATTAAGTTTATTTTGACTTATCCTCTCAAGTGAAGTCATAGTTGCATAAGTATTAAGATATTCTCCTATATCTCTTATTAAACTTCTTATATATGTTCCTTTACTTACTAGACATTTTATTTTATAAGTATTATCTTTTTCTTCTAGTAATTCTAGTTTTTTAATAGTTACTTCTTTTTTTGGAAGATCTATTTTTTTATTTTCTCTTGCATATTCATATAGTTTTTTACCCTTTATTTTGACTGCGGAGAAGATTGGTACTTCTTGCATATAAGTTTTAGTAAAATATTTTAAAACTTGATTTATATCTATATGCTTTTTTATTTCTTTTGTTTTTAATATATTTCCTGTTATGTCTAGAGTATCTGTTAGAACTCCTAGTTTAAACTGGGCAATATATTCTTTATCACTTGTTATAAGCAACTCTCCTATTTTAGTAGCATCACCAATAGTTATTACTAAAAGACCAGTAGCAAGAGGATCAAGTGTTCCTGTATGACCTACTTTTTTAATACCTAATGTTTTACTTACTATATTTACTACATCACGAGAAGTCATATCTTTTTCTTTATTTACTAATAATATTCCACTATTTTTCTTTATGTAGTATTCTTCTAATGTTAAGTTCTTCTCCTCTATTTCTTTGGCAGACTTACCTACATATCTAATATGCCATGGTTCATAGTTATATTTAGTTATTTTTTCTTTTCCTTTTGGATATCTTAGAATAAATCCAAAATTCGATAAATATTTATGTAGTTTTTCATATATATCTTTATCTTTCATTATTTCATCATTGTCTTTAGGATATTTACCATCGTGTTCTATTACAAAGTCTATAGCAAGTGCGGTATGATGTTCTGAAGTTTTGGGCATAGCAACATATTTTTTTGAATATTCTTTACCATAAGTGTTGGTAAGTTCATCAAGTATTTTTTCTTGTTCTTCTATACTTCTAAAAGCACCTTCTATACCAATAGTTATATTTTCTTTTGCTTTAATAAACTTTTTTAATTTATTAAAGCAAAAGAGAGTCTCTTCTTCAACTAAAATATCTTCATTACGGACATTTTTGGAAGAGACTTTTTTTATTTTTTCTATTTCTTCTTTGGTGATTTTATGATATTTATTTACTAACATGGTGTAGTCCATATTATCACTCTTTTCTTTTATCCTAAGATATTGTTGTTATCATCAAACTCTAAAAGTAGACATTTACGACTTGCAAGATAATCACACATGTGAACAAAGCATTGATATTTAGTTGTTGGTTTTTCTAATACTTCATTTCCATGGTAGTCTTTGGTCCAAGGTCCCATATGTGTTTTTATAACAGATGTGATTAGTTCTATTTCTTCTTCTGTTAGACTTAATTCTTTTTTATTTTCTTTTATATATTCTGCCATTAATAGAGGATGATCAAATCTAGTATAACGTTCTTTATCTTTTCCTAGTTTTAGTCCATCATGTAACATAAGTCCCATTAGCATAATATCTTTTTCATCATCTGTATATTTTCCTCCAATTGCTGGATCTTCTAATAATTCATAGGCAATACGAACGGCTGCTTTTGTATGACGAAGAAGTCCTCCAAATCCTGCAGCATATTTAGGATGATATTTTCCTGTGGATGCTGCAGCTACTTCAAAAAAATAATCTGGTAATTTAGAAATCATCACTTCAGCACTCTCTTTTATTCTTTCATTTTTAATATATTTAAGTTCTCTTTCAAACTGTTTTATTTTACTTTCTTTTTCCATTACTACTACCTCCTACGAATGATAAAAGTATTTCATTTTGAATATATAATTTATCTTGTGGTATACATATATATCCATTATTCTCTTCTAACAATTTTTTATCTTTCAAATTCATTATATCAAACTTTTCTTCGATATGACAATTATATTTTTTAAAAAACTCTTCTTTTTTTATTCCTTTTATTTTTCTAAGTCCTAAAATCATTTCGTAAATACATTTATCATCTATAGTTAGTTTTTCTTCTGTATAAATAAACTTTTTTTCTAAATATTTATTTATACTTCTAGTATTAGTAATTCTTTTGTTATTAATGTAAGAGGATGCTCCAAGACCAATACCATAATACTCTTCATTATTCCAGTAAGTTAGGTTATGTCTACTTTCATAGCCTTTTTTAGAAAAATTACTAATTTCATATTGGTAAAATTTATTTTCTTTTAATTTTTTTCTAATTACCTCATACATCTTATAGTCTAAATCTTCATCTATATTTTCTATATTATTTATAAAGAGTTTAGTATGCTCTTCTATAATTAGAGAGTAAGTTGAAATATGGGTTATATCTAATGAAAGGATAAAATCTAAATCTTTTTCTAATTCATCTACCTTCTCTTTTGGCATTCCATACATTAAATCTATATTTATATTTTTTATCCCCTGTTTTTTTGTATAATCTATTACTTGTTTTACTTTCTTTTTAGAAAGCGTTCTATTTAAAAAATTTAGATGTTTATTACAAGTGGTTTCTAGACCAAAACTTATTCTGTTGATACCATACTTTTTATATAAGTCTAGTTTCTTTTCTGTTATGGAATCGAAATTAGCCTCTATTGTAAATTCTATATTTTTACTTTTGTTAACTTTTTTTAATATTTCAAATAGTTTTATTGTCTGGTTTAAAGAAAGACTACTGGGAGTTCCTCCTCCTATATAAATAGTATCTATCATTTCTTTTTTATAAACTTTTTCTAATTCATAATTTAGTGTATCTAAATATTTATCTATTAAATCTTCTTGATAATATATTTTAGGAAAATCACAATAAGAACAGATATTATTACAAAATGGAATATGAACATACATGGCTTTTATCATTTTTCATCAGCCTTTAAAATAGATAAGAATGCTTCACTTGGTACTTCTACACTTCCTAACATTTTCATCTTTTTCTTTCCTGCTTTTTGTTTTTCTAGAAGTTTTTTCTTACGTGATACATCTCCACCATAACATTTAGCAAGAACATTTTTTCTCATAGCTTTTATATCAGCTCTGGCAATTATTTTTGAACCTATACTTGCTTGAATTGGTACTTCAAATAATTGTCTTGGAATAATTTCTTTTAATTTAGCAACTATAGCTTTACCACGATTATAAGCAAAATCTTTATGTACTATTAAACTTAGAGCATCTACAATTTCTCCATTAAGTAAAATATCCATTTTAACTAAAGAACTTTCTTTATAATCTGTTACTTCATAATCAAATGAAGCATATCCTTTAGTGTATGACTTTAATTTATCAAAGAAATCATATACTATTTCAGCAAGAGGCATTTCATAATTTATGGTAACACGTTTTTCATCTAGGTAATCCATATTTAGAAAACTTCCTCTTTTGTTTTGACATAATTCCATTATTGGTCCGATATATTCTTTTGGTGAAAAGATACTTATTTTAACATAAGGTTCAAGTGTCTTTTTAATTTTTACTTTATCTGGCATTTTGTTTGGTGAATCTACTAATGTTGTGGTTCCATTTGTTAGTTCTACTTTATAAATAACTGATGGAGATGTGGCAATTATTTCTATTCCAAATTCACGTTCAAGTCTTTCTTGGATTATTTCCATATGTAGAAGTCCTAGAAAACCACATCTAAAACCAAACCCTAAAGCAGTTGATGTTTCTGGTTCAAAGGTTAAGGCAGCATCATTTAATTTTAGTTTTTCTAAAGATTCTCTTAAATCTTCAAATTTATTTGACTCTATTGGATAAATACCTGAATATACTGTTGGTTTCATTGGTTTATATCCTAAAAGAGCTTTATCACATTTATTATCTTTATGAGTTATGGTATCTCCTACTTTTACATCTTCTATACTTTTGATTGACGCATAAAGGTATCCTACTTGTCCTGTTTTTAGTACATCTACTTCTTTTTCTTTAGGAGTATTTATACTAAGAGATAATACTTCATAAAAGGCATTTGTTTGCATCATTAAAATAATATCTTTGTTTCTTATTTCTCCATCTACTACTCTAATACTTGTGATTATTCCTTTATATGGATCAAAGATACTATCAAATATTAATGCTTTTAGAGGCTTTTTACTATCTCCTTTTGGAGAGGGTATAATTTTTATTATTTTTTCAAGTAATTTTTCTACTCCTTGTCCTGTTTTAGCACTTGTTAAAACGATATCTTCTTTATCAAATCCAAGATTTATTAATTCTTCTGTTACTTTTTCTACATCGGCATTAGGAAGGTCTATTTTATTAATTACAGGTATTATTGTTAAGTTATTATCAAGGGCTAGATATAGATTAGCAAGTGTTTGGGCTTCTATTCCTTGAGAGGCATCTACTACAAGTAATGCTCCTTCACTTGCGGCTAGTGAACGAGATACTTCATATGAGAAATCTACATGTCCTGGAGTATCTATTAAATTTAGAAAATAATCTTGTCCTTTATAATTATAAGTTAATTCTACTGTATTAAGTTTAATAGTTATACCACGTTCTCTTTCTATATCCATAGAATCTAGTAATTGATCTTTCATTTGCCTTTTATCAAGAGCATTAGTTTTTTCTAATATACGATCTGCGAGAGTTGATTTACCATGATCAATGTGTGCAATTATACAAAAGTTTCTTATAAATTCTTGCATTTTGACACCTCCTAAACACTACTTATTATAACAAATTTATTTATATATTAAAAGATTAAAGCAAAAACACTTTAATCTTCTATGTTAGTTGAAAAAACTACATCATCATTATCTTTTAATATTATATCTATTATATAATCTGGTTTTATTAAAGACTTTTTTAAATCACTTGTTTTTATCCAAGTAAATATTGTATCTTTACCTTCTTCTTTACTATCAAATGTATCTTCTATATCATTATATTTAGGATCATTGAATACTACTTCATGAGTAAATATATATTGATGTATTTTAGTATTGTTTTGTATATAGAAGTTTTCTGCAACTGATACTACATCTTTTATACTAATATCTTCTATATCTAACTCTTCTTTTAACTCTCTTTTTATAGCATCTTTTGTTGTTTCACCTAAAGCAATCTTTCCTCCAGGTAAAGCCCAAAAAGTATCTTTTTTTAATTTTTGGAATAAAACTTTATCATTATTTCTTACAATAGCACAACTTCTACATAAAAAGTTTATATTATCTATTTTAAAATTTATATCTTTCATATAGACCTCCTATGTATTTATTTTAACAGATTTATATTTCTTTTTAAATATTACTAATTATTATTTTCTTTTACTGCTTTTTCCATTTCTTTAAATATATATTTCATAACAGTATTCATAGATTTTTCTATTCCACGACTTACTCCACTTGTTAGTTTTACTACATTATTTACATAACTTTTATCCTCGGGTATATAATTATTTAAATCTATTTGTTTTCCTTCTTTTAAGTCTTGTTCATATCTTTTTAAAGCCTCATCTGTTAATTTAGCTTTTTTATTATTTTCTACTTCATAGTAACCTGTACTACAAGATATATATAATATTAAAAAAGTAATTACTAGTGTCATTAATATTATTTTAACTGTTCTTTTTATTTTCATATTAACCTACACTTTCTTTTATGACTTCTGTAAAGGCTTCTTCGAAAGCAATTGTTGAATTAAATACTTCATCTATAGTGTTTTCTGGCCCACCAAACTCTACTAATATTGTATTGACAGAAAAATCTTGATTATAAACACCGTTTACTCCTACTCCACCTTTTTTATATATTCCTTTACTAATACCTGGATACATACTTTCTAATTTATTATTTATTCTAGTAGTAAATTCTAAATTACTTTCAAAGTTAGGATTCTCTAGTCCAATTAAGAATATGATTTTAACATAATTTTTACCATTTATTTCAACAGTTGTTTTATCTCTTGGAAGAGAGTCTCTGTGAACATCTATAAAATATTTTAAAGATGGATTATCATTTTTACTACTTTCCATATAACTTCTACTTGCTTCATAACTATATACATATTTTTTGTTATTGGCATTAAGATAATCTTTTATACTTCTTTCTTCTACTATACTATTAATTCCATCTTCTTTTAATTTTTCTTTTAAAATATAACTAGTAGCCATTACTGTTGGAGATACACTATATTCAGCAAAATTACTTGGTTTATATTCTTCTGTTTGATGAGAATTATAAATATAGATAAGTGCTTCATTATCTTCTTTTTTTTCTATAGGAGATTTTTGTGATAGAGTTTTATTTTTTACTAAACCTTTATAATTACTACTTACTATATTTATAGGATTAGATATAGTTTTTATAATATTATTTAAAATATTTTCTTTTTTTACTTTTAAAGATTTATTACTTGATTTTAGAAGTATTGTGGCAATTGTCTTGTTATCATATGAAATATTTTTATTATCTAAATAAGTAAACGTTATATAAATACTATATATAAATATACCTATAAAGAAAAAAAGTAAAACTTTTCTTTTTCTCTTTTTGTTTTTTAATTTTACTTTTTTCATAACCACACTACCTTTCTTTTAATTATGATAGTATAGTTTTTAAGATATTTTTGTCGTTTTAAGAATTTTAGTTAATATTTTTATGTAATGTTTTATTTATACCATTTCCTAATAATAAAGATAATTTATCAATTAAGAAATCTACTTCTTTGGGAGTAACCATTAAATTATAGTTTATGGGAGATAATACTTCGTATAAAAGTTTACGAGTTTGTTCAAAGGAAAGTGTTCCAATCATACCAAATATTTTACTTTTATTTTCTTGGGATAATTCTTTGTCGTATGATAAGTAATTTTGGTATGACTCTGGGATTAATTTTAATTTATCATTATCGATATTTTCCATTTTAAAACTAAATTGTTTATACATATAAAATATTGTGTCTGTTGCGATGGTAACTGCATCTACTATTGTTGGTACTCCTAGGGCAAAAACTTTAACGCCTAGAGTTTCTTTATCTATTTTCATTCTGTGGTTTCCTACTCCTGATCCTGGAGTTATTCCAGTATTGCTCATTTGAATTGTTTTATTTACTCTAGAAAGGTTGGATGCTGATAGTGCATCTATTACAATAACAAAATCTGGTTTTACTGTGTCTGTTACTGCTTTAATTAAACTACTAGTCTCTATTCCTGTACTTCCAGTAACACCAGGTAAAAATATTGATGTTTCCCTATATCCTTTTTCAACACTTCCTAAAGCAAATAGATGTTTTGTTACTAGAATATTATCTAAAGTTTTAGGACCTAGAGCATCTGGTGTTGATTTTTTATTTCCAAGTCCAATTATTAAAGCAGTATCAGTATCTTTAATATTTTCTTCTTTAAGCATATTTTTAAATGTTTTAATAAATATATCTTCTACTTGTTTATAATTATCTTTATCTGTTATATCATCAAAAGAAATAGTTTTATAACTACCTTTAGGTTTTCCTAATATAGTTGATGCTTCATCATCTATAATAGTCTCTTCTACTGTTATTTTTCCATAACTTTTCTTCTTTTGTTCTACTCCTTTTATATTATTTTTAGTAGAAATCGTTTCTATAATGAGGTCTGTTCTTAAATCTTTATTCTTTAAATCTATTTCATGCATAATATCACCTTTTTGATATTTTCCCCAAATTAATATAATTTATTTGCTTTTTTTATGAATTTTTGTTAAAATTAATATGTTTACAAAAAGTGAGGTGAAAAAATGCCAAATATTAAAAGTGCAAAAAAGCGTGTAAGAAGTAATGCAAAAAAAGAAAAAGTAAATACTTTAGTTACTTCAAGTATGAGAACTGCAGTTAAGAATTTTGAAAAAAGTGTTAAAGAAGGAAATAAAGAAATTTCTGCAGAAAAATTAAATATAGCTTTACAAAGAATTGATAAAGCTCATAGTAGTGGTCTTGTTCATAAGAATAAAGCAGCTCGTATGAAATCAAGATTGACTAAAATGAAAAATAATATGGAATAATCCTATAAGATATCTTATAGGTTTTTTTATTAAAAAAGAAGGCTTTTGTTATAGACCTTCTTTATTTTGAATATCTTTTATTTCTTCTTCTGTTAACGAAGTATATTTAATAATCTTTTCTATAGGTAAATTATCTTTCAACATATTTTTTACTATTTTTATATTTGTTTCTTCTATACCTATCTTTTTTCCTTCCTCTCTTCCTTCTTCACGACC
>CANQHJ010000018.1 GCA_947623665.1 uncultured Bacilli bacterium | reverse complement strand
TAAAAAAATATTAAATAGAAAGGGATCAATCAATAAGAAATTAATTAATATTTCTATAAGATTGATTATACGAGAATCTTATGAAAAATACATTTGGTAAAGTAGTTTTTAGTTTTATTATATTGATTGTATTGTTGGTTTTTATAATAATTATTTTTTTTAATATGGTCTCTATTCACTTTATATCAAAAGATGTTGTATTAATCGATAATAGTAAGAAAGAGGTTGTTTCACAATGGGAAAGACCTTTAATAGTAAATGGTAAGGAAGTATGTAGGTTTTCTTCTGATTTAGAGAATGCTTATAGTGTATGGTATAAAGGAGATATTTATAAATTAAAAGAAGCATTAGAAAAGGATATTGTTAAATTAGAAGAGTTACAAAAAGTAGGGCTTCCATGTGATTAATTAAGTGTGTAAAATTTACACTTTTTTTTTATTTTTTTTGGAACTTTTTTAAAATTTATTTACTTTTTTTTATTTATAATATATTATGTATTTAAGACAGTGGAGGTTAGTGGTAGAAAGTGGGGGATAGTTATGTTTATGGGAGAATATCATCATAATATTGATGATAAGAAAAGACTTATAATACCATCTAAATTTCGTGAGAAATTAGGTGATAGTTTTGTTATCACACGTGGTATTGAAAACTGTCTTTTTGCATATTCTATTTCTGATTGGGAAAAAATCGTAACTAAACTACAATCTTTACCATTTACTAAAAAGGATGCTAGACAATTTATACGTTTCTTTATGTCTGGTGCCATTGTCGCAGAATTTGATAAACAAGGACGCATTACTTTAAACTCTCCAATGGTAGATTACGCTGGTATTAATCGTGAATGTGTAATCATAGGTGCGGGTGACAGGCTTGAGATTTGGTCAGTCGAAGCTTGGTGTGAGTTTTTCAATTCTGCAAAAGATAATATGTCCGATATTGCTGAAAATTTATTTCAAGAAAGTACATTAGTATGAGGCATATAAGTGTTTTATTAGAAGAAGCAGTTGATGCTTTAAACTTAAAGGATGAAAGCATTGTTGTAGATGCTACACTTGGCTTTGGAG
This sequence comes from uncultured Bacilli bacterium, assembly GCA_947623665.1. Classification (GTDB taxonomy): domain Bacteria; phylum Bacillota_I; class Bacilli_A; order RF39; family UBA660; genus CANRDQ01. The sequence goes on along the minus strand of CANQHJ010000018.1, from coordinate 22,960 downwards.
GACATAGTAGTAATATTTTAAAAAGAATTAAAAAGGGTAGGCTTTTCGCCTTTGACCAAGATAGTGAAGCTATCGGCTATAGTACCGATCTTCTATGTAAGGTTGGTACTAACTTCACTATTATTAAAAGTAATTTTGCTAATATGAAAGAAGAACTTCAAAAATGTGATGTCTTTGAAGTAGATGGAGTATTATTTGATCTTGGAGTTTCCTCTGTTCAACTTGATGAAGATTATCGTGGATTTAGTTATCATAAAGATGCTAAACTAGATATGAGGATGGATCAGGATAGTAGTTTTTCTGCATATAATGTAGTTAATGAATACTCTAAAAGTGAACTTGCTTTAATTTTTAAAAAATATGGTGAAAGTCAGTTTGCAAATAACATAGCTAAGAAAATAGTAGAATATAGAGAAAATAAAAATATTGAGACAACTTTAGAACTTGTTGATATAATTAAGAGTGCAGTACCTGCTAAATTCAGGGTAAAAAAACATCCTGCTAAGCAGATATTTCAAGCAATTCGTATTGAAGTTAATCATGAATTAGATGTATTAGATAAAGCACTTAAAGAGGCTGTATCACTTCTTAGTGTAGGTGGACGAGTTGTAGTTATTACTTTTCATTCTTTGGAAGATAAGATAGTTAAAAATTATTTTAAAGAAATTAGTTATGTGGATCCTAAAATTAAGGGACTTCCAAATATTCCGGCAGATATGTTGCCAGACTTTAAAATAATAAAAGGAGCAAAACCTACTAAAGAAGAGATAGAATTTAACAGACGTAGTCGTAGTGCTAAGCTTAGAATAATAGAAAGAGTAAAATAGGAGGAAAGTTATGAGAAGACGTAAAAAAAATCAAGTTAGAATTTCTAAATTTGGGAAGTTACTTTATACAGTAGCAATTGTTTTACTATTAGTATCTCCACTTTCCATAGTTTTTTCTAAGGCAACTTTAGCTCAAGTGAACTTTGAAGTTGAAAAACAGAAAAAACAAATTGAGAAGCAAACAAAGAAAAACGAGAGTTTGACTATGGCAATAAATGAACTAGCATCTCTTACTAAAATTCAACAAGTTGCACAAGAGCAAGGTTTGAGTTATAATAATAGTAATATAAAAACTATAGAAGAGAAATAATAGGGACGTGATGTTAAGTGAAAAGAAAAAAGAGAAAGGCAAGAAATAAAGTTAAATTTAGCAAATTAGTTATTGCTTTTTCTCTTTTTTTGTTTGCTTTAATGATTGGGAGACTTACACAACTTGCACTCTCTAGTAAAATAGATGGTGTTGATTTGAAAAGTCTTGCTAGTAAGAGAACTACAAGAACGGAAGTGTTGACTGCAAAACGTGGAAATATTTATAGTACTAATGGAGATGTTTTAGCACAAAATATAGCATCTTACAAATTAATTGCTTATTTGGATCCTAAAAGAAGTGAAAATCAAAAAACTTTACAACATGTTGAAGATAAAGATAAGACTGCAAGAGAACTTGCTCCTATTCTTGGAATGAGTTATGAAGAAGTGTTTAAATACCTAAGTAAAGAAGGTGTTTATCAAACGGAGTTTGGGTCTAAAGGTAAAGGATTAAATGAAATTACTAAAAATAAGATAGAGGATTTGAAGTTACCTGGACTTGATTTTATACAAAGTTATAAGAGATACTATCCTAAAGGAGATTTTGCCTCTTATACTATTGGTTATGCTAAAACTTCTTCTGATGATGAAACAGGGGAAGAAGAGACAACAGGAGAGATGGGAATTGAAAAGAGTTATGATAATCTTTTGAAGGGTGAAGATGGTTATGTAACTTATCAAAAAGATTTACGTGGTTATAAGATTGCTGATACTAAAGAAGATAGAAAAGAAGCAGTAGAGGGTAAAGATGTTTATTTAACAATAGATAGTAATGTTCAGTTTTTTGTTGAACAAGCACTTAAGAAATCTCAAGAAACATATGGTTTTGAATGGTTTAATATGACTGTTGCAGATGCTAAGACTGGTGCTATTCTTGCAACTGCTCAAGCACCTTCATTTGACCTTAATCAAAGAAATATGACAAATTATTTGAATTATTCTGTATCTAGTCCTTATGAACCTGGTTCTACTATGAAGACTTTTACTTATATGGCTGCTATGGAAAATGGTGTTTATAATGGAGCTGAGACTTATAAATCTGGAGTTTATGTAACAAGTGATGGTACTGAGATAGGAGACTGGAAAAGAGAAGGTTGGGGTGTTATTAGTTTTGATAAAGGTTATGCTTTATCTAGTAATGTTGGAATTATTAATTTAATATCACGACATATGAATTCTACAATGTTGAGACTTTATTTTAGAAAATTAGGATTTGGTAAAAAAACTGGTGTACAACTTCCATTTGAAGAGACAGGTTCACTTAATTTTAAATATGAAACAGAAGTATTTAATGCAGGATTTGGTCAAGGTATAACTACTACTCCAATGCAAAATATTCAAGCTCTTACTTGTCTTACTAATGATGGGATACTTTTGAAACCTTATATAGTATCAAAAATAGTAGATCCTGCAACTGGAGAAGTTATATTTGAAGGTAGAAGAAAAGAGCTTGAAAGAGTAGCATCTACTCAAACGGTTGAAAAAATGAAACAGCTTATGGATGATACTGTAAATGGAGTTGGTAATACTGGTTCTGGTTATAGAATGGATGGTTATAATTTAATAGGTAAGACTGGTACTGCTCAGATTGCAGATGAAAATAGTGGAGGATATTTGGCAGGTGAAGATCAAATAATTTCATCTTTTACTGGAATATATCCTAAGGATGATCCTGAAATTATAATATATGCATCTGTTAAAAGACCTGGTGGTGGTAATCAAAAAGCTATTTGGGATGCAGTTAAAGATGTAGTTGCAAACGTTGCTAAATATCATGGACATGAACCTGTTGAGAGTACTCATGAAAAAGTTGTTAAATATAAGATGCCTTCTTTTACTAGTAAAAAGGTAGAAAATGTACGTCAAAATCTTAATATGAATGGTATTAATGATATTGTAGTTTTAGGAAGTGGAAATAAAGTTATAAAACAATATCCTAAAAGTGGAGATACTATTAGTTCTAAGGATAAAGTTTATTTAGTTACTAATGGAGAAGATGTTGTAGTACCAAATGTAGTTGGTCTTTCTTCAAAAGAAGCAACACAAGTACTTAGATTATTAGGATTAAAAGTAAAACTTGAAGGTAAAGGGTATGTTGTCTCACAAAGTATAGTTGATAGAAAAGCAAATGCTTTAGAAGAAATTTTATTAAAACTTAATCCTAAATTTGATGCAAGTGGATAGGAGGATATTTATGAAAAAAGTGTCTTTAAAATATAAAGTATTTTTAACAGTGCTTTGTGTTACTATTTTTCTGATAATTGGATTTGTAATAATATATATGGAAAGAGATAGATTGTTTTCAACTCTTGGAAGTAGTAATATAGAACTTGATTATGAAAATTATAAAGGTATTGTTGAGTATTCGGCAGACGTTAATTTTATGTTAGTAATAAATAAAAGTAATGAAGTTAGTAATATAATTTTTTTAGATGAAAATTCTATTAGTAGTTTATCTGATAAGAAAATAGAGGGTATGAGTATTGAAAAGGCATTATATAATATTGTAGAGTTATTAAATAAAGATAATTTATTTAATAAAAATATAATTTTGACTAGTTATCAAAATAATAATTGTATTGATTTAGTTTATAATGAGGTTAATAAAAATTTAGTTATATTTGGATCATCTCTTAAAGTAAATAAAAATAGTGAGAATCTTAGTGATAGAGTTAATGAGTTAAAACTTGAAGGTGGAAGTCTTGAGGATAATGTTAAAATTTTATATGAATATTCTAAAATGTTACTTTTAGATGAATCTTTAGAAAATCTCGAGAGTAATGTAGATGATAAGGGATTAGAGGATGCTAAGGATATTTATATGCAACTTGTAGATTATGCAAATGGTAATATGGATGGTTATAAAATAAAGGTAGATAATCAAGAAAAAAATGATCCTAAAGGGCTTTTAATTACTGATTTAGAAGGTAAACATGGAAAAGTTGCTGATAGTAGAAGTTGGTATACCATTAAAAATTCTTTAGTAGTAGCATCTATTTCTATTGATAATAATGAATATTGTTTTAATGGTAGTGTAGATAATTATAGTAAAGGAAGTTGTAATGAGTAAAAATGGTTTAAAAATAATTGAATGGATAGTTTTAAGTTGTTTACTTGTTTCATTTTGTGTTTTAATATTTGTTTTCTTTTATATTAATCATTTTCAAGAAGGTATTTTGTTTTCTTTAATTTCTATAGTTTTAGTACTTTTTATTAAATTTAGGTTAAAATTTGTTAAAGAGGTTGCTCTAATATCTTTAGGAGCTTTAATAGTATCATATTTTATTTTAACTTATTTTCTTTTTAAGACAAATTATGTATGGATAGGTATATTATTAATATTATTATTTATATGTTTTATATATATTATAAAATCTAAAAAGAGAGTTATTATAGTTTTACTAGATTCTTTATATTCGTTTTTTAGATTTTTATTAGTAATTTTAATAGCTATAGTAATTATATTTATGTGTTTTCTTTTTTATATTATAATTTCTAGTATTTTAGTGAATCATTCTGAATTTGTAGTAACATTGGACTAATTGTAATTGTTTGAATTTAAGGAGAGTAAAATAGATGTTTTCTAAAGATTTTTTTGAGAAAATTATTAAAACTGTTGGGTTGACGTGTTTAGGCTTTTTTGTAAGTTTATATATTTTTATAATGTTTTCTTATTTGTTTTTTTACAATTCAATACATACTTTTTGTTGTGGATTTGGTATGTTTGTTTTGGCTTTTTTATTTGTAGTAGTGTTTATTAAAAAGAATAAAAATATTATAAAAGTCTTATTGGATGGTATTTATAAATTTTTTGGTTTTATTTTGTTAATTTTTTTATTAATAGTTATATTAAATTATTTTTTTGTGATAAGTCATGCTTTTGGTGAGATTTATGAATTTAGGTATGTTGATTTTCTTGCTTTTTTCCTTGCTTTATTTATGCCTGTTTTTATTTTGTTATTTATAAAATTTAAATATAAAAAGAAGTTTATTACTTTTACTTTAGTTTTAGATTTTTTAATTCTATTAATATTTTGTTTATATAATTTTTATACTTTTGGTAGATTAGAAGTTTATGGAGTATCAGAGTCTGTAAATAGAGATTATAATAATATTAATGTTGATGAATATTTACCGTTTGATGTAAATTCTAAAATTGCTAGATTAAATAAAAAGGCTAGTATTAAACTTGATGGCAAATTACCAAAAATTGATGGAGCGGCTGCAGTATTTCCTCTTTATTCTTCTTTTGTAAATGCAATATATCCTGAAAGTGTAAAGTTAGGTGATGATATTTTTTCATATGATAATACTGTTTTAGGATATTTAAAGTTGGCTGATAGAGATATTGATGTGTTTTTTGGTGCTTATCCTTCTGAAGAACAGATTGAGTATGCTAAAAATAATGGTGTAGAGTTTGAATATACACCTATTGGAAAAGAAGGTTTTGTTTTCTTTGTAAATAAGGAAAATCCTGTTGATAATTTAACTATAAAACAACTACAAGATATTTATTCTGGGAAAATAACTAATTGGAAGAAAGTAGGAGGTAATTTTATAAGAATAATTCCATTTCAAAGAAATGAAGGTAGTGGAAGTCAAAGTATGCTTAAAAGATTTATGGGAGATAAAAAGTTAATGAATCCTCCTAAAAATATTACTAATGATTTTATGATGGGTATAATAGAAAACATAGCTAATTATAATAATTATAAGAATGCAATAGGTTTTTCTTTTAGATATTATACAGAAGATATGGTAAAAAATAATAATGTTAAGCTTTTGAGTATAGATGGAGAAATGCCTACTTTAGAAAATATTAGTAATGATAAATATCCTATAAATACGAAGTTGTATGCTGTTACAAGAAAAGGAGAACATACTTCTAATGTAGATAAGTTACTTGAATGGATTTTATCAAAAGAAGGGCAAGAATTGGTTTATAAAACGGGGTATGCTAAAATTAGTTAAGACTATTAGTCTTTTCTTTTTTATTAGTAAAGAAAAAGTTATATTGTAAATTTTGCTATAAAAATAGTAGATAAGTTGGTAATTTGTTGATATACTGTTTGTGGAGGTTTTAAAATGAAAGAAGAATGGAAAGATTTTAAATTAGGTAAGTGGACTGATACAGTTGATGTTTCACTTTTTATAAAAGAAAATTATAATAAATATGATGGAGATGAAAGTTTTTTAGAGACTGTTACTGATAAGACAGATAGAGTTTGGAAGAAGTGCAGTGATCTTTTAAAAGAAGAGTTAAAAAAACATGTACTTGATATAGATGTTGATAATATGTCTGGTATTAATTCTTTTGATGCAGGATATATTAGTAGTGATGATGATGTAATAGTTGGACTTCAAACTGATAAACCATTAAAGAGAATAGTTAATCCTTTTGGTGGGATTAGAATGGTTTATCAAGAGTTAGATGCATATAATTATAAACTTAATAAAGATGTAGATAAATATTTTAATTTATATCGTAAGACACATAATCAAGGAGTATTTGATGCTTATACTGATGAGATGAGGAAAGCTCGTCATGTTGGTCTTTTAACTGGGCTTCCTGATGCTTATGGTAGAGGAAGAATTATTGGAGATTTTCGTCGTATTGCTTTATATGGAATAGACTATTTAAAAGAAGAGAAAATTAAAGATTTAAAAAATTTAAAAGGTGATATGACTGATGAATTGATTAGATTAAGAGAAAATGTTTCTGAACAGATTAGAGCACTTGATGAAATTAAAAAGATGGCAAACAGTTATGGTTTTGATATTAGTAAGCCTGCTAGTGATTCTAGGGAAGCTGTTCAATGGACTTATTTTGGATATTTAGCTGGTGTTAAAGAGAATAATGGTGCTGCAATGAGTTTGGGAAGAGTTGATGCTTTCTTTGACATTTATTTTGAAAGAGATTTAGCAAGAGGAGTTATTACAGAAAAAGAAATACAAGAAATAATTGATCAATTTGTAATTAAGTTAAGACTTGTAAGACATCTTAGAACACCAGAGTATGATGAGTTATTCTCTGGAGATCCTACTTGGGTTACTACATCTGTTGGTGGTGTAAGTGTTGATGGGGAAAGTATGGTTACGAAAACTAGTTATCGTATAATTCATACTCTTACTAATTTAGATACTTCACCTGAACCTAATATGACTGTTTTATGGAGTGAGGCATTACCTGATAATTTTAAAAAGTATTGTGCTAGAATTTCTATTGAAACAGATGCAGTACAATATGAAAATGATGATGTTATGCGTCCTATATATGGAGATGATTATGCTATTGCTTGTTGTGTATCTGCAATGAGAGAAGGGCGTGATATGCAATTTTTTGGAGCTAGATGTAATCTTGTTAAAACTCTTCTTTATTCTATTAATGGTGGTGTAGATGAGAAGACTTTTGATAAAGTTTTAGATGGTTTTGATAAAACTACTGATGAAGTTTTAGATTATGAGAAAGTTAAAAAATCTTATTTTAAAGCAATAGAGATGGTTGCAGAACTTTATGCTAATACTATGAATGTTATTCATTATATGCATGATAAGTATGCATATGAGGCATCTTTGATGGCACTTCATGATACAAATGTTAATAGATTGATGGCTTATGGGGTTGCTGGACTTTCAGTTGCAGCTGATTCTCTTTCAGCAATTAAATATGCTAAAGTAAGACCTGTTTATAATGAAGATGGTATTGCAATTGATTTTAATATTGAAGGAGATTTTCCTAAGTATGGAAATGATGATGATAGAGTAGATAATATTGCTAAAGAAATACTTGATAAAATGTATAAAGAATTATCACGTCATAAATGTTATAGAGATGCTCATCCAACACTTTCTGTTTTGACTATTACATCAAATGTTGTCTATGGAAGTAAGACTGGTGCTACTCCTGATGGAAGAGAAGATGGTGTTGCTTTTGCACCTGGTGCTAATCCAATGCATGGAAGAGATAGTAGTGGTGCAATTGCATCTTTGAATTCAGTTGCTAAACTTGATTATTCTAATTGTTGTAGAGATGGTATTTCTAATACATTCTCAATTGTTCCTAGTGCTTTAGGTCATGATAAAAATACTCAAATAGAAAATTTAGTTAACTTAATGGATGGTTATTTTTCACAAGGTGCTCATCATTTAAATGTAAATGTATTAAATAGAGAAACTTTAATTGATGCTATGAATAATCCAGATAAATATCCACTTTTAACTATTCGTGTTTCAGGTTATTCTGTTAGATTTAATAGACTTACTAGAGCTCAACAAGAGGAAGTAATTAGTAGAACATTCCATGAAAAAATATAAAGGTGCAGTAGATTCAATTGAGAGTTTTGGACTTGTTGATGGTCCAGGTATTAGAACAGTTGTATTTTTAAGTGGATGTAAGTTAAGATGTAAATATTGTCATAATCCTGAAATGCAGATAATGGCAAAACCTAATATGAGTGTTGATTATGTAGTTGATAGAATCTTACGCAATAAGCCTTACTTTAAAAATAATGGGGGAGTTACATTTTCTGGAGGAGAGCCTTTATTACAAGTTGATTTCTTAATTGAAGTTTGTAAAAGATTAAAAAAAGAAAATATCCATATAGCACTCGATACAGCTGGTGTTGGAGTAGGACGATATAGTGAGATTCTTGAGTTAGTTGATTTAGTTTTATTTGATGTTAAACATACTAATAGAGATGGATATTTTTCTCTTACTGGATTTTTAGAAGATGAGTCTTTAAAGTTTATTGATGAATTAAATAAAAGTGGTAAAAGGGTATGGATACGTCAAGTCATAATACCTACTATTAATGATAATGATGATTATTTAGATAGTTTATGTGAGTATTTAAAGAAAATAAAAAATATAGAAAAAATAGAATTTTTGCCATTTCATCATTTAGGATTTGAAAAATATAAGAAGTTAGGAATAAAAAATCATTTTGAAAATATAGAAGAGATGAATAAAGAAAAATGTGATAATCTATATTTGAAATTTATGGAAAAATATAAAAAATGATAAAATTTTATATTTTTCTTTTTTTATTTATAGACAAAATTTATTCATATTGGTATAATTAAATTTGGAAGCGTAATATAATTAAGAGGTGGAAAGTAATGAAAAATAATTATTTGAAATTTTTAATTGTTCTTTTTGTTTTAACAGTTTTGATGTTTACTCCAAAAAAAGATAGTCTTCTTGTTAAACAAAAAATTTATAGTGATCAAGCGGGTGCTGTAGTATCTGCAACTGATGTGTCTTCAGGTAAATTTACAGTGGAGATTAGAAATTTTACAATAGATGCATCTAACGTTAGGGTTGCTGTATGGTCAGAGAAAAATGGGCAAGATGATATAGTTTGGTCTGATGCTTATAAAAAAGATGGGGTTTACTCTGCTGATGTTTCTCTTAAGCAACATAAATTCGATGATGGTAAATATTTAATACATGTATATTATAATAATGATAAATTTCTTGGTGGGATAAAGAAAGATATTGTCGTTAATAAGGGAGAATTTGTAAATCAAAGTGTAAATAGTAGTACTTATTCAGTTTCTTTGAATAATAGTGATTATGTTTATGATGAATCAATTGAATTTGCAGTATGGTCAGTTGATGGTGGACAAAATGATATTAGATGGTATAAAGCAAGTCATGATGAAAATAATATTTATGTTAATATTCCTTTGAAAAATCATAGGAGTTTAGGTCAATATTTAGTACATGTTTATGGACATGATTCTAATGGAAATGCCTTTTTTGTTAAATCAACATCATTTGTAATAAATGGTCCTAGTGTTGATAAGAGTGATATTCTAACTCCTGTTTTTGATCCTGATACTAATGAATTAGTAGTTAGTGTTAGAAATATTCAAAGTGATTCTGGAATTAGTAAAGTTCAAATTCCAACTTGGATTAATGGTGATTCCCCTAGTTGGTATGATGCATATTATGATGATAATGATAGTTGTTGGAAACTAAAACTTAATATTGAAAAATATGATTTTAGAAAAGGATTTTATAAATCACATATTTATGTAACAGATGAAATGGGAATAATTAAATTTGTTGGTAGTACTTCTCTTGATGTTGTACCAAAACAATCTTTAGCTGTAGAAGTGGATTCAGAAGAAAAAGGTTTTACTATTAATTATGGACGTTATAGTAATTATAAAGGTTATACTCTTCAAGCTGCAGTATGGTCAGAGAAAGATGGGCAGGATGATATTAATTGGTATAATTTAAAGAATGGAACTTATTCAGCTCTTTTTGAAGACTTTTTAGGAAAAGATGGTACTATTGCAAAAGGTAAATATTTGGTTCATTTATATGCAAATAAAAATGGTAAAAGTAAATTTTTAGAGTCTACTGGTTTTAATGTTTCAAATCCTAAGGGTATAGAAGTTATATCATCAGAAGTTAATGGTAGTAAGTTTACTATTACTGTAAATAATGTTCCTAGTAGTGTTAGTAGTGTTCAAGTACCTGTATGGTCAGAAAAAGGTGGACAGGATGATGTGGTATGGTATAATGCTACAAAAGATAGAGTAAATGAAGGTATGTACACTGTAACTGTTGATATTAAAAATCATAAATTTGATGATGGATTATATAATATTCATGTTTATGTAAATAAAAATGGTAAAAAGACTAATGTTGCTAGAATTACTAAAACAGTAAGTTATAATAAAGGAGAAGTAAAACCAGAAGATATTATTAATGATAAAGATACTAATGTTAAAATAGCTGTTAGTAATAGTGCTTTTTATACATCTAAAATTAGATTTGCAGTATGGTCAGAAAAAGGTGGAACAGATGATCAAATTTGGTATGATGGTACAGCAAGTAGTGATGGTAAAGTTGTTTGTAATATTCCAATAAAAAATCATAAGACATCAGGTAAGTATATTGTTCATGTTTATGGTTTTGATAATAAAGGAAATGCTGTATTTATTACCTCAGCTAGTTTTGATATTAGTGCACCAACAGGAATTGTTAGTATTGATAATATTGATGCTGAAGGAAATAATGAAGATAATATAATTTATCGTGTAAAGGTAAGTAATATTAATAGCGTATCTGGTCTTGATAAAGTTAGAGTTCCGGTATGGTCTGATAAAAATCAGAATGATATAAAATGGTATGATGCAACTATTGATCCAGAAGATGGTACTTCTTATATAGTTAATGTTAATCCTAAATACCATAAATATCATAGTGGTACATATTATACTCATGTATATATTTATGGTAAAAATGGAGTATCAGAACGTGTAATTGGTAATGAAACTACTATTAATTTAAAACCTAAAATAGAAAATAAAAATGGTTTAGCTGTTAAGATAGATAAAGGAAGATATAGAATACATGTTATTAATTCATCTCAAAATATAAAACAAGTATCAGTAGGAGCTTTCTCTGATCCAGGTGGTCAGGATGATGTGGCTTGGTATGAAGGTAAGAAACAAAGTGATGGTAGTTGGTATGTATATATAAAAGCTCTTTCACATTTGCCTTTTGGTAAAGTTAATTCAATTGTTTATTTCAATAAAGATTCTAGTAAAAATCCACAAGCAAGTTTTTGGCTTGTGTATAATACTGAGAAAACTCAACTTAAACCAACTTATTATTCTCAAGTATATGGTTGGTGGGGAAGTGAAAGATTTGGAAATTGGGATATGGCTAATACTGGTTGTGTACCAACTTCGATTGCTATGGCTTTTGATGGTATCTTAGATAACACAGTTAACCCACATGACGTTGCAACTTATCTTTATAATAATACTACAGACTTTAATAGACGCTTTATAGGTGGAGGAGGATATGCATTTAGGAATGCGTGTCAAGGATTTGCTCAAGGAAATTTAAAAAGTGTAAAATATAGAGGTCTTGGAAGTATAGGTGAAGTAAGAGATGCTATAAATAATGGTGCAATTGTTGTTGCACTTGTTGGTAAGGGTACATTTGTTAGAGGTAACAATACTACTCATGCAATAGTTTTATTTGGTCCTATGAAAGGTGATAATCCTATTGTTTATGATCCTTATGATCTTAATCGTCCATGGAAAAGGGAAGATGTTAGTCTTGGTACTATTTGGAATGAGAGAAGTCGAAGTTATCTTGATGCTGAAGGTGGCTATGTATTCCATGAATTATATTAAAAAGCTTTACGAAAGTAAAGTTTTTTTACTTTTTATAAAAAAATATTGACAAATTGCAATGTTATTAATATAATGTTAATAACAAACGATTAATTTGTTGATGTTTTTTTTATAAAATATGAAGGGAGTATAATTATGTTAGTTGAAGAAATGAGATTTGATATTACTTTGTTTGATAAAAAAGGGGAAGTAAAAAAAGAAATAAAGAATTTAGATGTTTTTGAAGTGGAAAAAACTTTAGAAAAGGTAGATCGTAATTTATATGATGGTAGAGTCGAATATAAAAATAATGTTAGTAATAGTAAAGATAAAAGTCCAAAATTGGTAAAGAAAATAAAGTAAGAATTTATTATATGTTCTATTGTAAAAATGATGTTTTTGTGGAGTTTATATATAAAATAAATGAAGATAAATCCTTAACAGTTTAAGTTTAAATACAAAAATAAAATTATATAAAAAGAACAAAAATTAAATATTCGAAATGGCAATAGAATTATGGTCTTAACAGAGTGTACTAATTTGATTAGACATCATAGATATTAGAAGATACATTTGTTTATTTTAATTCTAAAATATCAAGAATGGAACTTGGATTTAGTACTTTAGAGTTTGAAAAATATAATTGTAATGAAAAAGAAAAGGGGTTTTATAAGATAATAAAAGGCTCAAAACATTGAGCTTTTATTAGTATAATATAGATTATAATGTAAAATTTGTTGACTAAAATCTAAAAAAGTGGTAACATTATAAATGTCTTGATAAATGGGACGAACTACTTGCGAGTTTGCGCTCGTAGCTCAGTTGGATAGAGCGTTTGGCTACGAACCAAAAGGTCAGGGGTTCGAATCCCTTCGAGCGCACCACTTCGGGAAGTGGCTCAACTTGGTAGAGCACTTGGTTTGGGACCAAGGGGTTGCAGGTTCAAATCCTGTCTTCCCGACCATTATGTTTATAAAGCCTTTATTTACAAGGCTTTTTATAATACTTTGATATTCATAGCCCTTAAAAAACACTTAAAATTATTTATTTTGTTAAAAAAGAAAGTCTTAATTTTGGACTTTCTTTCTATTTTAAATGAATTTTATTTCTGGATTATTATATCTTAATAATAAATCTTTTCTTACATGTTCGAATGGTTTTGTAACATTTAATGGTAGTTTATCTATATCAAAAAATTTTAATTCATTACTTTCTATATCTTTTTTTAAAATTCCTTTAGTTATGTTAGTTTCAAAAATAATATTGACAAAATATATTTCATCTTTATTAGGATAAATATGATGCTGGTTTTCTCCTGAGTATATATTAAATAATTTTAAATCTTTTTTATTTATATCTAAGTTAGTTTCTTCTTTTATTTCTCGTATTATTGTATCAAAAATAGTTTCTCCTAATTCCATACTTCCTCCAGGATTTCCCCATAAGTTATCATCACTTCTTTTTTGTAATAAAACTTGATTTTTGTTATTAAAAATTAAACAGCCACATGAACACATTGATATTGGCTTATGTCCTATACTTTTTCTTAATTCTTTTATATATTCCATTTAGAAAATATCTCCGTTTGTAAAAAAATATTAATTTATTTGTTAATATTATATCAAAATAATATAAAATAAAAAATATGTAAGCTTGTTTTCATACTTTTAAAATTTATATTATTTTTGATTTTTTCTTTATTTTGTGGTATAATTAGTAGCAATTTAAGGGAACTACTTTGTGTATATAAGAATATATAGAGAAGTACATATTCTTTATTTGGGGGATTGGGTATGAATAATAATATAGAAATGAATAAAAGTAAAGTTAATAGTGTGTTAAAAAAATTAGATTCTCATAATTATGATTTTAATAAAGAAGAATTGTTTTTGATTACGCATGAGAAAATATTAAAAGATAAAGTATTATCTATTTGTATGGAAGATGATGATATATGGAATTATCCTGTTGTTGAATGCTTTAGATATGAAATGAAGGATGATGTAGATTATTTTTATAAATATGTAAAAAAAGATATTTATGAAGGAATTGTTTCTTTAACAAATAATAATATAGAATGGTGGGAAGAGGATTATTTACCATCTTTAAGAGATTTAGTATTAGAGAAAATAAAAGATCCTAATTATAAAATAGAAAAAATAAAGGTTCCTGATTCTATTTTAAAAGATGTATTAGATACTATTATAGAATGTGAAAGATATGATGATTTAAATAAAATGGTACTTAGTGGTAATCAAGTGGATTTAGAAGTATTTGATAAGTTTATGGTATCTTATGAAGAAGGAAAAATAAACTCTTTTCCTTATTTTAATGTTAATGATATTGAACCAAAAGTATTATTTAAAAAATATGGTTTAAAAAATATTCCTTTAAAATTTTTAGATGGATTATATGAATATAGTGATTATTATGATTATAATTTCTTTTGTGAAAAGATAAAAACACATCCAGAAGAATTTTATGATTATATTGATGATAGTGAAGCTTTAAGTAATGTTTTAAATAGTGTTGATGATGATAAAAAAAGAAATTTAATAACTTTATTTTTGGAAAATAATTATTTTGAGCCATTTTTGACATATGATTTTTTGAATGATTATATTACAGAAGAGGATATAGATAAAATAGCAAGTGCTATTCTTGAGAGAAAAGATAGTATAAATAATGGTAATCTTTTTAGTTATAATGTTGATAATTATAATAATGTACTTTTATCTAATGATAAGATTATTTCTTCTTTTATAAAAGTTGGTAATTTTTCAGCTGCTTTTTTAGGACATGTTGATTTTTATGAGTATAAAACACGAGCTAAAAGATTTGAAAAAGAAATAGTTAATGCAATTGATAATTATGATGGAAAAATAGATGAGACAGAAATTGATTTGTTTGGATTTGGTGATAGTGTAGAAATAGTAAAAGCACTTATTAGAAAGGATCCATCTTTAAGAACGTTAAGTTATATTTTTTCAAGTGATATGTATGATGAAACATGTGAAATTAGTGATATGATAGATAATATTTTACTTAATAGTGATTCTAGTGAAATAAAATATGTTCCTAATTGTAAAAGTTTAGTATATAAGCTTTTGAAAAATAAAAAGTATGAACTTTTTAGTGATATTTGTGTAGATTATTATATGGATAAAGAGTTTTCTATGGAACTGTTGAAATCATTTAAAGATGGAAATTTATTTTTTATAAATTGTATGTTAGAAAATAATAGTTCAATACTTGATGATAATGATTTTTTAGATGTTATATTATTTAATAAATATTTTGCTGAGACAGTAATTGATGTTGTTCTTTATCTTGATGATGATAAATATTATACTGATGATTTTTATGATTTTTATAGAGAGTATATAGCAAACGATTTTTCTTTAGATATAGATGTGTTAGATAAAGTAAAAGAAGTCTTTGGTGTTAGTGTTTTAAAAGAATTTAGTAGAGTTGAATTTTTTAATGGTACTTCTAATGTAGAGAGATTATTTGAATTTGAAGAAGAGGAGTTAAATAAATTTTTAGGTTTGTTTTCAAGTGATAGTATTAATATTCATGATGTGGAAGCTATATATGATGCTTTAAAACAATATCAATTTTCTTTAAAATTTCCTGATATTATGAATATGTATTCTAATGTTTTGAGTGCAATTGAAAATAATGATTATGGTAATGTAGAGAGAATGTTTTCATCTTTGAAAAAGACTATGGATAGTAGATTTTTTGATTTATTTAAAGAAAGATATGAAGATATTTATAAAATAGTAGGTTCTAATAAAGAGTACTTGTTAACTTATGTTGTTGGTTGTATAAAAAATGGTGTAGATAGTGCTGATCTTTTACATTTTATAACTAATTATTATATAGCTTCAAAACGTGAAGATTATAGAAATAATAGTGATATGATAAAAGATTTAGATCTTCCATATACTTTTAGAACTAAAGATGTTAAGAATTTTTTTGCTAAAGATGCTTTGATGAAAAATTTAAGTGTTGGAGATGTTGGAATAAGAGATTATATAAAATATATTATGATGCGTGAAGGTATGGATTCTAAATTAATAGATAAATGTATTGATTATTATATTGGAGATAGTAGTGTTATAGATGATGATATAAAAAGGAATATGCCTTTACTTATTAAGAGTTTAAAGACTACATTGAATAAATGTTATAATTATGAATTTCAAGAAAATTATACTAAAATGTATGAAAATGATACTTTAGATAAGATTCCTCTTGTAGATGATATAGATAATAATTATAAAATATTAAAAGAGATTAATATGCCTTTTGTAAGTCATTATGTTTTAAATAGTGATTATTATGATGAATTGGTTAATATTATAAGAAAATATAAACTTAATAGGATTCCTGATGGTGTTGGAGAAATGCTTTCAAGAGATGGATATGATTTAAAATGGAATAGTGAAGTTTTAGCAAAGTTTATTAATTTTTATCCTAAGATACTTTATAATTTAGAAAAAAATAATCATGTTGATTTAAGTATTATAGATGTTTTTATAAATTCTAATATGTATTATAGTGAGACAGAGTTTTATAAAAATATTTTAGGTGATAAAAGTTATTATTTGATTAAAACTAATCCATCTCCTAATTCTGCTTCTATGTCTTGTGATGATAGATTAAGTTGTGCTGCTGAGTATGTTGGTGATTCTTTTAAAAGAGTAAATTCTCCTGTTCCTAGTTTTAATGAAGTTATTGAATCTGCTAGTGGTAAGAAAGTTAGAGTTATAGTTGGTAACTTTAATCACGAAGAGAATGTTGTTTATGGAGAATTGGATGGTTCTTGTTTTAGAATTGGTGGAGTAGAAGATAAGTTTTTTGATTTTTGTTTTAGACATAGAGAAGGGTTTTTTATAAGATTTGAAGATCCAATTACAGGAAAGTATATTTCTAGAGTATCTTGTTTTAGAAATAAAAATATAGATGGTTATGATGTTGTTGCTTGTAATCAATTAAGATTTAGTCAAGATCCTAATATTAAAAATGATGATTTAATAGATATTGCTTATAAAGCTATGAGAAAAATAGGAGAATATAGTAAAGAAAGTGATTATCCGATTAGTCATGTTGTTATTGCTGCTCAAAAGGCTTTAGGTGAAAAAGATTCTGTTAAGCTTCCTTTTGATATTAAGGAAGGATTACCATTTTTTCCTTCTGATATAAATAGTTATGGTATTATTGTTTATACTGATCCAGATTTTGAAAAAACAGATTATAATAAAAGTGGATATGTAGAATATTTACCTGCTAGATGTGAGATAGAAGCAGGAAGATATTTAGAAAATGAGATAAATAGGGTTCATAGTGTAAAAGCAGTTTTAGAAGATCCAGGAATTGCTTTGGTAAAACCTTTAGAATTTGATGAAGAAATAAAATATACTATTTGTAATAAAGATTGGTATATTTGTGTTGATTTAAATGATAACGTTTATGGTGAAGTAATTGATCTTGATAAAAGAGCTCTTATAGAGTTTAGAGAAAACTATGATAAAGTAATAGATAAATTTGATATTAAAAAATCTGATAATAAGATATTTATAAAAAAATAAGTATAGTGTTTAATTTAATATTCATATGCTTAAAAAATATGTTATAATTATTTTAAAGGAGTGTTAGATATGTTAGTTTATTTGATTTTATTTATCATGGGGGTTACAGTTTTATTTCAATCTAAAGGATCTCTTCATATGCTTCAACAAAATCTTTATAATGAGAATAATAGGTATTTAAAATGGGTATGGAAAAATTCTAAAATATTTATTAATGTAGAAATTTTAGTTATTTCATTAATTATATATATTTTATATATAAATGATAATTTTACTAATATTGTTTATGTTTTAATTGCACTTATTTATCTTTTAGAGATTATAGTTATTAGAAAAAGACTTGCATCTAGTCAAGAAAAGAAACCTCTTGTTATAACTAGTAGAGTTAAAAGATTAATATTTACTACAACTGTTTTATATTTAATACCAGTATTAGTTATTTTATTTAATAATTATAATAATGAATTAGTATTTAAGATGTTACTTGTTTTATCTGTTATGATTTATTTTAATTATTTTGTTGTATATATTTCTAATATTATTAATAAACCTTATGAAAAGGGTGTTTATTATAAATTCTTATATCAAGCAAAAAAGAAACTTCGTAGTATGCCTAATTTGAAAGTGGTTGGTATTACAGGTAGTTATGGTAAGACTAGTAGTAAAAATATTCTTGCAGATATTTTGAATTATAAATACAATACACTTCCTACACCTAAGAATTTTAATACACCTAATGGTCTTATGATTACTATTAATAATCATATGGATAAATTTAATGAAATATTTATTGCAGAAATGGGTGCTTATAAGAAGGGTGAGATAAAAGAATTATGTGATTTTGTTCATCCTAAATATGGTATTCTTACTAAAATAGGAACTGCTCATCTTGAAAGTTTTGGAAGTGAGAAGAATATTCAAGAAGGAAAGTTTGAGCTTATTGAATCTTTACCTGAAGATGGTATTGGTGTTTTAAATGGTGATGATCCTAAACAAGTAAAATATAAACTTAAAAATAATGTTAGAGTTCTTTGGATAGGAATTGATAATGAGGATGTAGATGTTAGAGCTTGTAATATAAAGTGTAGTCATAAAGGTACTAGTTTTGAATGTATTTTTAAAGGTGATAAGAAAAAATATAAATTTGAAACTAAGCTATTAGGAAAACACAATGTTTATAATATTTTGGCTGGTATTGCTTTAGGACGTGAATTTGGTATTACTCCAGATGAGTTAATTTCTGCAGTTAAAGGTGTTAGACCTGTTGAACATAGACTTGAAATTAAACCTCTTAACGGATTTTATATGATAGATGATGCTTATAATTCTAATCCTGATGGTGCAAGAGGTGCAGTTGAAGTTTTAGGTATGATGCCTGGAGTTAAAGTTGTTGTTACTCCTGGAATGATAGAACTTGGTAAAAAAGAAGATGAATATAATAAAATATTTGGTACTCAAATTGCTAAGGTTGCAGATTATGTTGTATTAATTGGAGAAAATCATACTAAACCAATTTATAAAGGATTAATTAGTGAAGGCTTTGATAAAGATAAAATAATTGTTTATAATGATGTTAGAGATGCTTATAATTTCATTAACACTTTATTAGGTAAAAAAGATGTATATGCACTTTTTGAAAATGATTTACCAGATACTTATAGTGAGAATTAATCTCACTTTTTTCTTGACAAAATATAATAAAGCATTAGAATATATTTTGTTTTTAGAGGAGTTGTTTATATATGAATATAAGAGAATTTTTAATTGATGCACTTAAAAACGATAGATGGAATACAATTACATATGATAATTATTTTGATGTTGCTTTGAAATATTATTTGAAAACAGGAGAAAAACTATTCCCTGATGATTATTGTAATAATAAAAATAAAAAATATTTTGATTATAGTTATCATTATCAATGGTCTGATCATATGCAGAAAATAAGGGAAAAATATCGTGTAGAAGATTTACCATTAGAATTTATTATAATGTCAGAAAAAAATGGGTGTTTTTGTTTATTTGATTATTATGTTATTTCTCAGAAAGTAAAAGATACAAAAGTAGGAGAGTTATATCAAGATTCTAGATTGTGGAGTGTGTTAATATCAAAAAGTAATAATTGTGTTTGTGATGATTATGAAAATTTATTTAATAGTATTTTAGAAAAAGGTTATGGAGGATTGTTTTTAACATCAATATTTAAACGAGATGATGAATTTAATTTGTTTAATGACTATGTAAAAAATAATATAGGTAAAATAGCAGCTTCTATTAGAATGGGAGTTAGGTTAAAAAAAGAGGATGTTTTACCTAATGAATTTTTATATGATGATGAAATATTAGAAGCACTTGTTGATACTGGACAAATAGATTTTATTAGAGAGTGTAATACTATTTATGATAATCTTAAGTATGATACAAAGAAAGTAAGATTTTTAAGATTAAATAAACTTCATTCTTTTGTTCCTCGTATTATAGAATATTTAGAAAGTGATAGCTTACTTTATGAGAATTTAGATTTATCTAGATTAGAAGGGTTTTTTAGTCAAGAAGATTATGAACTTATAGAGAAAAAATATTTAGAGTATAAGAAAAGATTAAGTGCTAGAAAGTTTATACCAGATGCAAGCAATTTAAATAAAGAAGATAAAGATTTAAAACAAAAGATACTTTCATATTTAGAAGAAGGTTTGATTACAGAAGATGGATTATTAGAAGTTATTATAGAGTATAGAACTAATAAAAATAAAAAAGCAAAGAAAAAAGTAAAAAAATAGTTTTATATTTTCTGATGACTTTTTTTAAAGAAATAATTATTTTTATGTAGTAGATTTATTATTTTCAGATTATTATTTGAATAGTTTTATGTAAACTGTTGTAAAAAAACATTTGACAATATTGATTTTGTTGTGTATAAATGAATACGAGGAGATGATACTGTGAGTAAAAGTTTGGTTATAGTGGAAAGTCCTTCTAAAAGTAAAACAATAGAGAAGTATTTAGGAAAGGACTATAAAGTAGTATCTTCAAAAGGACATATTAGAGATTTAGCAACCACAGGTAAATATGGTTTGGGTGTTGATATTGAAAATGGGTTTGAACCAAATTATAAGACAATTAAAGGAAAAGGAAATATAGTAAAAGAATTAAAGAAAGATGTTAAAAATAGTGATATGATTTATCTTGCAAGCGACCCTGATCGTGAGGGAGAGGCAATTGCTTGGCATTTAAAAGAAGCATTAAAAATAAAAGATGATCAATATAAAAGGATTTTATTTCATGAGATTACTAAAGATAAAGTAATAGATGCAATTAATCATCCTACTGTTATAGATGATAATTTAGTGCGTAGTCAAGAGACTAGAAGAATACTTGATCGTATTATTGGATTTAGGCTTTCTAAACTTTTACAAAATAAAATAGGTGCTAAAAGTGCAGGACGTGTACAAAGTGTTGCATTAAAACTTATTGTAGATAGAGAAAGAGAAATAGAAGCATTTGTACCCGAAGAGTATTGGAAGATAATTGCAAACTTTAAAGATTTTAGTGCTGAACTTTTTAAGTATAAAGATAATGATTTAGAACTACATAGTGAAGATGATACTAAAAAAGTATTAGATAATATTGGAGAAGATTATACAATAGAGAGTATAGATAAAAAAGAAAAGAGTAAAAAAAGTAAGTTTCCTTTTATTACTTCAACACTGCAACAAGAGGCTTATACTAAATTAGGATTTACTGCTAGACGTACTATGTCAGTTGCCCAAAAATTATATGAAGGTATTGATTTAGATGAGGGTCGTGTTGGTTTGATTACTTATATGAGAACAGATTCTACTAGACTTTCAGATGAATTTACAAAACCTGCTTTTGCATATATTGCTAAAAACTTTGGTAAAGAGTATTTAGGGTATGTAAAGAAAAGTAAGAAAAAAGATAATGTACAAGATGCACATGAAGGTATAAGACCTACTAGTGTAAATCGTGAACCATTAAAGGTTAAAAAATATTTAACAGATGATGAATTTAAACTTTATAGTTTGATATATAAAAGGACTTTAGCATCCTTAATGGCAGATGCTAAAGTTAATCAGACAACTATAGTTTTAGATAATAATGATTATAAGTTTAAATCAACAGGTAATATATTACTTTTTGATGGATATTTAAAAATATATAAAGATTATGAGAAAAGTGAAGATAAAATTTTACCTGATATGAATAAGGGAGAAGTTAAGAGTACTAAAGATGTTGATGTTTCTCAACACTTTACTAAACCACCTGCAAGATATACTGAGGCAAAACTTATTCGTGAAATGGAAGAGTTAGGTATAGGAAGACCTTCTACTTATGCTAAGACGATGGATACTATTAAAGAAAGAGGATATGTAGATGTTGTCGATAAGAAATTTAAGCCTACTGAGATTGGAATTGAGACTACTGATAAATTACAAGAGTTTTTCTCTGATTTAATAAATGTAGAGTATACTAAGAATATGGAAGATGACTTAGATGAGATTGCTGGTGGAAAGAAAGTATGGAATAAAATATTAGATGACTTTTATAAGTTATTTGAACCTCGTGTTAAAAATGCTTTTGATAAGTTAGAGAAAAAACCTCCAGTTGAAACAGGAGAGAAGTGCCCTGAATGTGGAAGTCCTTTAGTTATTAGAAAGGGACGTTATGGAGAGTTTACTGCATGTAGTAATTATCCTGAATGTAAATATATTAAGAAAGAGAAAAAAGAAGAGAAAGTTATTATGGACTGTCCTGAATGTGATGGAAAAATAATAGAAAGAAAGACACGACGTGGAAAGATATTTTATGGATGTAATAATTATCCTAAGTGTAAGTTTGCTAGTTGGGATAAGCCGTTAGAAGAAAAGTGTCCAAAGTGTGGATCTTTCATGGTAGAGAAAAAAGATAAAATAAAATGTAGTAAATGTGAATATGAAGAAGAAAAAAAATAAAAAGTGTAAAAATAGTAAAAATAGAATAATATATGAATGAATTTAATAAATTGCTTAAGTGAAATTGTTAAATTCATTCTTTTTTTATTGTGAATTGTATAAAACGTGTGTT
>CANQHJ010000017.1 GCA_947623665.1 uncultured Bacilli bacterium | reverse complement strand
AACACACGTTTTATACAATTCACAATAAAAAAAGAATGAATTTAACAATTTCACTTAAGCAATTTATTAAATTCATTTCTTTAATTATTCCAACTAACAAGTTTCATACTTTTTTATTTTTTTCAAAATTTGTAAATGTCAAGATAAAAAGTCATAAACATTTCAGCAATGCATTTTTTACATTTATCAAGTTTTATCTACTCTTACCAACAGGAGTCATATTTTCTACTCTTGGTTCAAAAATATTTTTCTGAGTAATAATAGACATTTTTAATTGTGCTTCTTTTTGAATATGAACAAGTTGTTTAGCCATCTCATCAAGCTCTTTCTTTTTAAGATAAGTTTTATATTTATTCTTAATTTCTAATCTAAACTTTTCTACTTGATCTAAAATAAGACGCACACTCTCTCCTGTATCATCATCTGAAATAAGAAGCATTACAAGGCTTTTTAAAAGTCTTTCAAATCTTTTATCTACTTTCTTTTTTACTAAATTATGAATAAGCTTTTTTTCAGTAACTTTAATATGAGTAATTGAAGAATCTCCTATTAAAAACTTTTTATTTCTTGAAATAAGCATATAACCATCTGTGATATTTATTTTACCATCAAGCTTTCTTTGTTTTTTATTTTCTGGTCTAATCACAATATAAGTCTTACTTGCCATAAAAATCACCTACTTTTCTAATAAATCTGGTCTATTTTCTTTGGTTCTTTTTATTCTCTCTTCACTTCTATACTCATCTATTTTCTTATGATCCCCACTAAGTAAAACGTCTGGAACAGAATATCCCATAAACTCTCTAGGTTTAGTATAAACAGGATAATCTAAAAGGTTATCATTAAATGATTCATTATCAAGGCTCTCATCACTAATCACACCATCAACAAGTCTTGATACCGCATCCACAACAACCATACTAGGAATTTCTCCTCCAGTTAAAACATAATCTCCTATACTAATCTCTAAATCAATAAAATTCCTAATTCTATCATCGAATCCTTCATAATGACCACAAATCAAAATAAGATGTTTCTTACTACTTAAATCAACTGCAACTTTTTGATTAAACACTTTACCACTTGGTGTTAATAAAACAACAAAACTATCACTATCTCTTATATCTTCTAAAGCATTATAAATTGGTTCAATACTAAGAACCATACCTGCTCCTCCACCATATGGAGTATCATCAACTTTATTATGAGGATCATTTGTATAATCTCTAAAATTAATAATATTAATATCAATTAATTTACTATCAATTGCTCTTTTAATAATAGAAGATGCAAAAACAGAAGAATACATCTCTGGAAATAAAGTAAGTATATCTATTTTCATTCTACATCCCCTCTATAATTTCAATTTCTATAACCTTTTTATCTTTATCAATTTTCTTAACAAAAGGTGAATATCTAGGTATTAATATTTCTCTATCATCGATTAAAATCCTTAAAATTTTATTTTTTTCACTTGCATAAAAAATTTCTTTTATTTTTCCACTTTTTCCTTCATTTGTCAATACTTTAAACGTAATTAAATCCTCATCTAGTATTTCTCCATCTTCTAAAACAATATCATCTTTTTCTTTATAAACTTTTTTATTTTTTAAAAATAAAACATCATTTATATCATCATAACCTAAAAACTTAACCATATGATAATTCTTATGAACTCTATAACTTACTATCTCATAGACTTTATCATCAATAATAAGATTACTCCCAACAAGAAAAGCTTTATCAGGAAAGTCAAAATCACTTAGAATTCTAATTTCTCCTTTAATACCATGAAAAGATACTATCTTTCCAACATAAACTTTACTCATTTATATCACCTAACTCATAAAGTAAAATACTAGTTGCAACTGAAACATTTAAACTCTCTACTTTATCATTCATTCTAATATATAAGTTACCATCACACATATCACTTATTTCATCTCTAACTCCATTACCTTCATTACCGACTATTAAAGCATAACTTTTTTTATCTTTAACAGGTATCTTCCTCACATCTTCTCCATGAGTAACCTTAGTACCATAAACTGCAATATTTAAAGATTTTATTTTCTTTATAACTTCTTCTAAATCATCAAAGATAATATTTATATGAAACATCATCCCTTGAGTTGCACGTAACACTTTAGGATTATAAAGATCAACTGTATTACGTCCAAAAACTACAGTATCAACATTAAAAGCTACTGCACTCCTAATAATTGTACCAATATTTCCAGGATCTTGAAGGCCATCTAAAAGTAATATTCTACTACCAACCTCATTATTATATTCTACTTTAGAACAAAGTCCCATTACTTTAGGAGGACTCTCTACATCACTTATTTTCTTTATAATATCATAAGTAACATAAACAGAATGTGCCTCTATTGGTACAGCCTCATTCTCTTCAATTATCATCTCTTTTAAAATACCACGTTTATAAGCCTCTACTACTAAATGATACCCCTCTACTATAAACTCACCATACATATCACGATATTTTTTTTGTTTTAATTTAACATACTTTTTAACACGATCATTTTCTAAACTTGTAATTACCATAAAACTCTCCTTAAAATAATTTCATTTCTTTTCTAACTTTTTTATAATCAGGATAATTCTCTTCTACTAAACTCCAAAACCTAGAAGAATGATTAGCCTCCACCAAATGTGAAAGTTCATGTATTATAACATAATCTAAATACTTTATATCTCTTTTTATAAGTTCTAAATTCAAAGTTATAACATGACTTCTTACATTACAAACACCCCAACGAGTAGTCATCTTACGTATTCTTAAACTAACATTAGGTATATCTTTTGAATAATTAGAAAAGCAATAATCAAGTCTTTCTTTAAATATACTCCTAGCCTGCTTCTTATACCATTTATAAATATCAAAATCCTTTTTCATAAATACTCTATCTTCACCTAAAGAAAAATCTGTATAAGTAACATAAACTATATCATATCTTTTCCCAAGAAAGAAAAAACCATCACTATTTTTTCTCTTAATCTTTTCTGTATTAATCATCCTAATAATTGCTTTTTCTTCACTTTTTAGTAATTTCTTTATCTGTCTATCAGTAGTAAATATATTAGTAGTTATATATATTTTACCATCACTTTTAACTCTAATATAAGTATGTTTAGTACTTCTTTTTTTTAAAACTATGACATCAATTAACTCATCTTTGTAACTAAACTTCATGACTACCACCAAACTTATTATACTAAAATTTAAAATCTTCTTCAATTATAAACCTTTTTTTCTTAACAAAATAAGCATTTTATGATAAAATTATGAAATAAGAAATGAGGGATAATATGTCATCAGTTGGTATTATTGCCGAATATAATCCATTTCATAATGGACATTTATATCATTTAAAAAAAATAAAAGAAATGTTTCCAGATGATGTAATTATATTAGTTTTAGCAGGTAACTTCACAGAGCGTGGAAGACCATCTATTATAGATAAATTTACTAAGACTAAAATTGCAAAAGAAGTAGGAATTGATTTAATAGTAGAACTTCCCTTTATATTTGCAACTCAAAGTGCAGATTTTTTTGCACATGGCTCTATTCAAATATTAGAAAAATTAAAAGTAGAAAAGTTTGTATTCGGAAGTGAAACTAACGATATAGATAAATTTATAACACTTGCTAAAGTACAACTTGAAAACGAAGACTTTGATAAACTTGTAAAGATATATTCTAAATTAGGAGAGAATTATCCAACTGCTTTATCTAAAGCACTACTTGATTTAACAGGAAAAAATATGACTTTACCAAATGACCTTTTAGGAATAAGTTATGTTAAAGAAGTAATAAAAAATAACTATAAAATAAAACCTCTATGTATTAAAAGAACAAATGATTATCATGATAAAAAATTAAATAATAGTATTGTAAGTGCTACTGCAGTAAGAGAAGCTTTAAAAAATAAAGAAAACATTAAAGACCAAGTACCAGATATAACTCTAAAATATCTAAAAAAAGAAAATCTACATTTTCAAGATGATTATTTTAAATTCTTAAAATATAAAATATTAACTGAAGAAAATTTAAACATTTTTAAAACTGTAGATGAAGGCTTAGGAGATAAAATTAAAAAAGAAATATTAAACTCTAATAATTATGATGAATTAATAAAAAAAGTAAAATCTAAAAGATATACTTATAATAAAATAAATAGATGTCTAAATCATATACTTTGTGATATAAAAGAAAAAGATGTAAAAGATATGAAAAATATAGAATATATACGTATTTTAGGTTTTAATGATAAAGGAAAACAATATATAAATAAAATAAAAAAAGATATAGATGTACCTGTTATAGGAAACTTTTCTAAATGTAAAAGCCCTATGTTACAACTTGAACTTAAAGTATCAAGTATTTATGCATCTACCTTAGATGAAAATATAAAAAATGATTTTATAAAAGAAGAATATAAACATCACCCATAAAGGAGGAATATTTATGATAAAAACTAAAACTAAAGGGTTACTTACTGTAATAAGTGGTCCAAGTGGTGCTGGTAAAGACACTGTTGTAAGTGAAGTAATGAGGAAAAATAAAAATACTTGGCTTTCCATCTCTTGTACAAGTAGAAGTCCAAGAGGAAAAGAAAAAGATGGAGTTGATTACTACTTTCTATCAAATGAAGAGTTTGAAGAAAAAATAAAAAATAATGAACTTCTTGAATATGCAGAATATGCAGGATGTTATTATGGTACTCCTAAAGAGCATATTGAAGAACACTTAAATAATGGTGAAGATGTTTTCTTAGTAATAGAAATACAAGGTGCTTTAAAAATAAAAGAATTATTACCTGAAACTTTATTTATATTTATATTACCACCTAGTATGAAAGAATTAAGAAATCGCTTAGAAAATAGAAAAACTGAATCTAAAAAGAAAATAATAGAAAGATTTAAAACAGCATACAAAGAAATAAATGAAGTTACTAAATATAACTATGTAATTGTAAATGATGATATAAAGGATGCTGCAAATAAAGTAAATGCTATTTTAACTGCAGAAAGATCAAGAGTTGATAGAATCGAAGAAGTTCTTTTAAGAAATCCAGAAGAAGAAATGCATGAATTACTTTTAAAATATGAAAAAGATTTTGAAAACAAAGATATAAAAATAGATTAAAACAGAACCATTTAAGGTTCTGTTTTACATTTCAATTACTCTAAGTAAGTTTGTAGTATGAGCTTCTCCTAAAGGGAATCCTCCAGTTAAAACAAATTTATCATTATCATTAATACCATATATTTCTCTTACTCTATCTTTAGTATGATAAATTAAATTTTCAGTTCTATCAAATGTAGGAACTAAACAAGTCTCTACTCCATAACATAAAGCAAGTTTTCTAGCAACATCTCTTGTGGTACAAATAGCAAGTATAGGACGTTCAGGTCTTAAATTACTTACACGACGTGCAGTATAACCACTCATAGTAGCAGCCACTATAACTTTAACATCAATAAACTTAGTAAGGTCAACTACTCCTCTAGCAATTGCTTCTGTAATATCAACTTCTTCATCATGACTTACAGGTGTATAACGATAATGTTCCTCAGCATTACTACAAATTTGAGCCATATATCTAACAGCTTCAACAGGATGTTTACCAATAGTTGTCTCTCCACTCAACATAACAGCATCCGTTCCATCAAAAACAGCATTTGCAACATCACTAACCTCAGCACGAGTAGGTCTAGAAGATGTAGACATAGATGCAAGCATTTCAGTTGCAACTATACAAACCTTAGCATATTCACGACATTTTCTAACAATCATTTTTTGAACAATAGGTAACTCTTCAAGTGGAATTTCAACTCCTAAATCTCCTCTAGCAATCATAATTCCATCACTTTCTCTTATAATATCTTCTAAATTATCAATTCCTCTAGAACTTTCTATTTTAGAAATAATTTGCATATCTTCTCTATTTTCTTCTTTTAATATTTCCTTTACTTCTAAAACATCTTCTTTAGAAGAGACAAAAGAAAGTGCTAAAAAATCTCCTTTATTACGACAAGCATAAATTATATCTGCTTTATCCTCAGGACTAATAAATGGTACACTAAGTTTTACTCCTGGTACATTAATACTTT
Source organism: uncultured Bacilli bacterium (assembly GCA_947623665.1). Taxonomy (GTDB): domain Bacteria; phylum Bacillota_I; class Bacilli_A; order RF39; family UBA660; genus CANRDQ01. The sequence continues at coordinate 21,502 of CANQHJ010000017.1, read as the reverse complement.
TCTTACTACCAAGTACTCCACCATCAACAATTTTACAAGTTATTCTATCACTATAACACTTAGAAACTACAAGTTTCATAAGACCATTTTCAAGTAAAATTATATTATCTTCTTTTAAATCATCTATTACATTAGGATGATTTACACTAAATCTCTCTTCTGTACCTACAACTTTATCTTTTACAATATCAATATAGCTACCTTCTACAAGATTAATACCACCGTCTTTCATTTCTCCACATCTAAACTCAGGACCTTTAGTATCATATAAAAGACCAATGTTTTTACCAGTTGCCTTATTAACTTCTTCTACTTTTCTAATAACATCTTCCTTCTCCTCAAGTGTTGCATGTGAAAAATTAACTCTTGCAACATCCATTCCAGCACTTACTAAATCTCTCATAACTTCTCTATCACATGAAGCAGGTCCAATACTACAAATTATTTTTGTTTTTTTCATAACTTTTCCTCCTTAAATTTCTGGCAATTAGGACAATAATAAGTTCCTCTACCACCTACTTTTATTTTTAAAATTTTACCTCCACACTTTAAACAATCTCCACAAACTTTACCATGAACATGAAGTTCATTTTGAAAAAGTCCATGTACTCCCTCACTAGAAGTAAAACTTTTAATAGTAGTACCACCAAGTTTTATAGCATGACTAAGTATAACTTTAGTACTATCTACAATACTATTACAATCTTTGATATTTAAAACACAAGCTTTCTCTAAAGGATTAATATTTGATGAATAAAGTATTTCATCTGCATAAATATTTCCAATTCCTGCAATAATACTTTGGTCAAGTAATACTGTTTTAATGGGAAGTTTTTTATTTTTAAACTTTTCTTTTAAATAACTACCAGTAAAAGATGAATCATCAAATTCTACTCCTAAGTTTTTAAGAGGTAAAACTCTATAAACATCTTTTTTAGGAATCAAATACATCTTCCCAAACTTTCTAACATCATGAAATCTCATTTCTTCATCATCATCAAAAGTAAATATTACATGTTCATGTTTATTATATTCTTCTCCTTTTTTTCTAAAGAAAAACTTTCCTTCCATACGTAAATGAATAAGTAATGCTTCATCATCAAAAAAGATTACAATAAACTTACCTCTAGTAGTAATACTTCTAATAGTTTTTCCAATCAAGCCTTTTTTAAATTCTAAAACACTAGGACTAGCAATAATATTATCCCATCTTACTATAACATCTTTAATACTCTTACCAACTATTCTAGACTTTAATGCAGAAACTACTGTTAAAACTTCTGGTTTTTCAGGCATAACTTCACCTTCTTTATATTTAATTGTCCTTGCAAACAACTCACATTATATCATAAATTAACACACATGAAAACAGATTTTTATCTTATTTTATCTAAAAATGCACCCTCTTATTAACTCTATCAAAATCCGTAGGAATTCCCTTCATTAAAGAACACACATCTCTTGCAAAGTCTTCTCTTGTAGTTTGAAAATTTCCAATTGCAAATTCATCTCTATTAACATTAATACCTTTTAACTTACTAGTCATTTCCATATTATTATTTTTAGGAAAATGATACCTAACAAAAATGTCTTCTTTCTCTAAATCAGCCTCAATAACCGCAGCATGTCCTAAATCTCTTGCCATAATAAGAACTTTCTTATCTAAATTAATTATATCAATACAAGCCGAATTAACCTCAGAATCAATTATATTCTCATATAATTCATTTCCTAAATCATTAGATTTACCTCTTAAAGTAATACCTTTCCAATCATCTTTATCTTTTTTTGTTGTTCTAATTATTTCCGTATTAAAATAAAACTTTTCATTATTAATAACATAACTATGAATATAATGTAAAAATTCATTAATAGTTATAGGACTTAAAACATCCTTTCCAAAAAATATATAATATCCAATAAAACCTTTTTGTATAGAATCAACAAACTCAACTCTCATATCAGTTATATTATCATGAACATATTTTAAAGTATTACTACATCCCTCATTAAGTAACATATAAAATTTTTCAGAACCAATATCTTCATTTAATTTTCCAATTTTCTCTTCAAACAAAACTATTATATCTTTCGGTATATTATATAAAAGAAACATTCTATCCATATAAAGTTCCATCTTTTTTAAATCTAATGCTACTTTATCTGCATACTTAGTTTTAGAATCTTCATCATAAAAATCATCTTGTTTTGGAATAATATCATTTAATAATTTTTTTACTCTTAAATCATACTCAAAAAAAGCATCTATTATCTTAGTATTATTGTCTTTTTCCATTTACACACCTCTAATTAAAACAACAAAAATATTCATCTTCTATTATGAGAACCACTTTTAGCACTAGAAACATTATTACTATTTACATTTTCAAAATCTCCATAAGAACTAATCAAACTATATTTAGTCCAATTTTCCAAAGACTCTACATATTTATCTTTACAACCTATTCTTTGAATTATAGTATTTTTATATTCATAATTAACATTAACATTATTAAATATTTCTATCATATCAATATATCCTTTAGAAAGCATCTGTTTACTAGACTCTTTCATAATAGCATTATATACTTCTTTTGCACCTTCATTAAAACTATACTTATATCCTACATCCCCTTCTGTTTTAACTAAAGTAGACTTAACCCAAGTATATGCAAATTTACATCTATCAACTAATAACCTATCTCTAGAAATAGCATTAGTTCTTAAATCTCTTACTACATAATCATTACCATACACTTCTAAAGCATAATCATCAAAAGTTTTTTGAAGTCCTTCAAATGAAAAATCATATTGCATATAATTAGAATATAAATTTTTATTATTATAATCCATTATTTTTCTTTTAACATCCTCATTAATACAAATATTATCTATTCCAACTCCATTAGATAATAATTCATCTCTAATAGAAGAATATATAGAAGGTTTAAAATTTTTATCAACTTTATTAATAGAACATAATAATTCTCCTAAATGATCTATATATTTCATATAGCCTTTTTTTAATTCCACTAAAGGCTTTCCTTCATATAAATCTTCATTTAAATATTCTCCCACTTTTACAGTTTGTCCACTATCATTATCTTTAATAACATAATTAGGATTTTTTAAAATCCACTCATTTACTCCTTTGACAAGAGCATTAGTTATAATTCTAGACATCATATTTGTATAACTATCTTTTACAGTTTTTGCTTCAGTTGCATATCCTACCCAAGAAAAAATTGGTGCAGTAAAAATATGTGGTTCCTTACATTCTTTAATTAAATCAGGATTTTCTCTTTCAATCTTTTTTAATACATCTAAAACGTTATTAATTTCTTCAGTAGAAGAATAAATTACAATATTATCTTTAAATCCTTTAAAGTTATCCATAGACACTTTAAAATAAAAAGGACTATTTTTTTCTTTAAAAGCATCATACAATTTTTCAGTAAGTTGTGGAATTACTTTAGAATTTACATTAATATAAAATCTATGATCTATATCATCTTTTCTAAATCTTTTATCATTACATAAATGCCATGATTGATATGAATACCATGATAATTGATTATTTATAATAGGAGACTTATATCCATCTAAAGGAACATAAGTATTATGAACTTTTGCTTCATTTTCTACTTTTTCATTTAAAATATATTGCTCTTTACTTGTATTAGGTCCACTATTACTTTCATCCATTTTCAAATAATAATAAAAGGCTTTACTAATATCAAAATGTTCAGGAAATTGTGGTATATATTTTTCTGATTCTAAACTCATCTTAATAAATTCTCTTATAACTGTATCCATATACTCTTCTGTACATGGAAGCTTTACTTGTTCCAAAATATTTCCTATATTAATATCCATATCTAAGTTCTCCTCGTATCTTTATAAATATATTATACCATGCATCTTCATCTAAATTTAAATTAAATTTACCATTATATAAAAAAAGAAGTTAAATATACACAACTTAACTTCTATTCTTCCCTAATAAGTTCAGATTCATATAATTTTTTATATTTAATGCACTTTTTAAGCAACTCTTCATGACTACCTTCAGCCTCTACTCTACCATCTTCTAAATATATAATTCTAGAAGCATTTATAATAGTAGAAAGTCTATGAGCAACTATTAAAATAGTATATTCATTTTTAATATTATCAATAGCCTCTTGTATTTGTTTTTGTGTCTCATTATCTAAAGCAGAAGTTGCCTCATCAAACAAAATTATTTCTGTTTTTTGAATTAACGCTCTAGCAATTGCCATTCTCTGTTTTTGTCCACCTGATAAATTAACTCCACCTTCTCCAATAATAGTATCATACTTATCAGGAAGCTTATTAATAAAATCATCTAAACATGCCATCTTACAAGCAGAAACCATTTCTTCAAAAGTAACATCTTCTTTTACTAATCTAAAATTATCTTTAATACTTAAATTAAAAATATATGGATTTTGACTAATAACAGTAATATTACCTCTAATAGAATCCTTATCTAATTTTTTTATATTAATACCATCTATTAATATTTGTCCCTTTTTAATATCATACATTTTACAAAGTAAATTAAATATTGTACTTTTACCAACACCAGTCTTACCAACAAAAGCAACAGTCTCATTAGCATTAACTTTAAAACTAAGATTATCTAACACTTTAGTTTTATCATAAGAAAAAGTAACATTTTTAAACTCAAAATTACCATCTACATTATCTAAATGTTTCTTACCAAACTTTTCTTTCTTGAACTCATCATCATTTATAATTGCATATATTCTAGAAGCAGACAAATTAAAGTCTTTAACTCTCTCCAATAATTGTCCTAAATAGGTTGCAAACATTGTAAATCTATTAAAATAATTATGAATAACTAAAGCAGTTGCAACTTCTAATTTATTATTTATAATTAAATATACTAGTAAAATAATTAAAAACAACTCAAATAAATCTTTAGACATATGTCTTAAAAAGAAATATTTACGATTAACATCAGACATATTATATCTTTCATTATTTAAATCAACTACTTTACTTTGAAGTTCTCTAATAAAACTATCCTCAGCATTAAGCATCTTAATATCACGTATTCCTCTAACAAGTTCAGAAACAAATCCAGATACTCTCTCACTTTTCTTTCTATATTTTTTATCATTTTCATTATAAGTATTTACTCTTAATTTCTCTATTACAAATAAAACTATAACCATTACAGCAAAATATAAAAAGGCTGTTTTATTAATAATAAATATTGCAAAGAAAATACCAACACTAGTTAAAATATCTCTTAAATATGTATTTAAAACACCAAATATATCAGCTATTCTACTAGTATCATTAGTAAGTCTTTGAATAAATACACCAGAGTTTTTACTATCAATTATTTTATTTTCTAGTTTTAAAATATTACGGCCTAAATCCGTTTGTATTCTAACAAAACTCTCTCTATAAATATATTGTGTATAAAAAGAACCTAAATATCCAACTACATTCCATAAAAAATTAACAATGAATAAAACTATTCCTATTAAAACTACTTGATGAAGTAAATTACTAGTTAAAGCAACTATTATCTTAGCACTTAAAATAGGTACTACTACACTAATAATAACATCAATCAAATTAGTAATTGAATATTTTATAATTTTATATTTTTCATTCTTTGCATACTGCCAAGTAAACTTTATATTACTAATAAACTCTTTCATTATATTCCCCCTTTTCTTTAGTATAATAAATTATTTTACATATTTAGTAAAATCAAACTTCTTAATATCTTTATCTTTAAGAGCAGGTAAATCAAAGCTTTTATTATCTATATTAGTATCAATAATATCTGTTAAAGTTATAATTTTTTCAATATTATTAAAAGAAATTAATGACTCATATTTCTCAGATAATACCTCTTTACTTCTAATACTACTAATAAATGTCATTTTACCTCTATTAGCCATATCAATCATATCATCGATAAAGTCTATTGTTGGTAAATTATCCATTCCATCAAGTATAAAAGTCATCTTTTTATTACAACTATCAACAACATCTAAAATTTGTTCAAGTAAAATATTTGTAAGTAAATTATGTGGTTTATAACCAACAATAAATATTGCACTCTTTTCTATTTTATTTAACTCAGATACTTTAAACTCATTATTGATAAATGACTTTACAAGACCTGGTCTTGTAAAATATAAATTTAACTTTTGTCTTACAACAGACAAAATACTTCCTCTAGTTTCAACTGGTGCGAATACTATTGGAGAAAGTGAAATATATATTGGATCCATACTATCAATATGTTTTAAATATTCCATTAAATATGTATTATCACCAAACTTTTTTTCACTATCATTCATAAGAGATAATAAAGAACAAAAATTAAGTACACTATCATCTTTATTTTCTTTTGCTATCTTAATAAGTATTAATACAAGTCCTGTAAAATAACTAGCCGCAGTATTTGACCAATAAGGATCTACTTGATTAGTATAAAAAAGTTGACGTCCCATATTTTGTATTAATTCAATTGCTTTATCTACTCTGCCATTATTATAAAGATAATTTACATATTCTATTGGATCCCATCCATTAGATTTCATTGGTTCTTTTAAATTAATAACATTCAAAGTATAACCATTATTTTTTAGCTCTTCTCCAAAATTATTATAATATTCTAAATTTTCATCATAAATAACTAAGTTATTATTATTTTTAATTTGTTCATTCATTTCATTAAATAAAATATTTCTAGTCTTTCCTGTTTTACTCTTTCCAATTATTCCTATAGTTTTCTCTTTCATAATCTTACCTCCTACAACTTCATAAGTTTAATATTTTCTATATTTTCAATTATTTTTCCATTATGAACTTTAGATCTAATTTCATCTAATTTTTTTATTTCCTCTTCAACACCCTCTATTTGTTTATATAATTCTTCTTTTTTCTTAATAAATAACTCATCACTAAATCTATCCCAATTATCTCTAATTTCTTCTAAACTAAAACCAGCTTGTTTTAATTCATCTATTAATTTAGCATCTTCTAAATTTTTATTACCATAATACCTATAATTCGTAAAAATATCTACCTCTTCAGGAACTAAAATACCAATATCATTATAATACCTAAGTGTCCTAATAGATAAACCTGTAAGTTTAGAAAATTCTCCTATTTTATACATAACATCATTCCTTATTTAAATTATAACATAGATTATTAAAACAAACGAAATTTATAATATCACTTTACAATACTTTCCTCCTTTCAAATAAAATATATCACTCTAGTTAACTAGAGAGTCAATAAAAAACAAAAAATAACTAGAAATACTCTAGTTATTTAGCCTCATACCAATCTTTTCCCTTTTCTATTTCTACTTTTAAAGGTACTTTAAGTTTTACTACATTCTCCATTTTATCCCTAACAATTTTTATAACTTCTTCTTCCTCTTCTTCTAAAACATTAAATACTAATTCATCATGAACTTGTATTAACATTTTACTTTTTAAATCACGCCTATTAAATTCATCAAATATTTCAACCATTGCTTTTTTTAAAATATCTGCAGCACTTCCTTGAATAGGAGTATTAAGAGCAATCCTTTCTCCTGCAGCACGTATCATAAAGTTTTTACTTTTCAACTCTTCAATAACTCTTTTTCTATTCATTATAGTCTTAGCATACCCACACTTCTTAGCCTCTTCTAACTCTTCTTTTTGATATGTCCTGATAGTAGGATAAGTCTCTAAATATTTATTTAAAAACTCTTTAGCATCCGCAATATTAATTCCTAAATCCTCAGAAAGTCCAAAAGAACTCATACCATAAAGTATTCCAAAATTAACAGCCTTAGCCTCACTTCTCATCTTCTTAGTAACATCATCTAATTTTATTTTATGAATATCCGCAGCAGTCCTAGCATGTATATCTTCTCCATTTACAAATGCTTTAATTAAATTTTCTGCATTAGACATATGTGCAAACATTCTAAGTTCAATTTGAGAATAATCACTAGACATTAACAAAGAATTATCATCCGCAACAAAAGCCTTTCTAACTAATTTAGAATACTCTTGTCTAATAGGAATATTCTGAAGATTAGGACTAATACTAGAAAGTCTACCTGTTCTAGTTAATGTTTGATTAAATACTGTATGTATTCTTCCATCTTCTCTAATCTCCGAAAGTAGTCCAACTGCATAATTAGTATATAGTTTATTTAAAGTTCTATATTCTAATATTTTATCTACAATAGGACTAACAAATCTAATCTTATCAAGTACTTCTTTACTAGTTGAATAACTATTCTTTTTAAGTCTCTTAGGATAAGGAATTTCTAACTTTTCAAATAATATTACTCCAAGTTGTTTAGGAGACATAATATTAAATTCACATCCAGCATCATTATAAATGTCTAAAGCAAGACTATTAATCTTCTCCTCTAACTCAAGTTTCATATTTTCTAAATATTCTTTATTAACACGAATACCAACTAACTCCATATCGGCTAAAACTAAAGCCAGTGGCATTTCAATATTTTCAAATAATTCTGCCTCTTCATCTTTTTCTAATCTCTTCTTTAAATCATCTTCTGTATCATAAATAAATCTAGCTTTATCAACACATAATTTTTTAATATATTCTATATCTCTTTCCTTAGGTCTTTTATCCGTCCCAAAAGAATCACTATAACTTGGAATATCATAATCAAAATACTTAGCAACAAAAGAAATATCATCTTTAACAGTATAATCAAGTAAATAAGTTGCAATCATAGTATCAAACTTAACATTATTAACTTTTATCCCCAAAGAATTTAAAAGTACAATATTTTTTTTAACATCATATGTGGACTTTTCTGTATCATTTTCAAATATATCTCTATTATCTAATAATTCATCAGAATTTATAAAATAACCATTTTCTCCATCATAAATTCCACAACCAATAATTTTACCTTTACTATAAAGTTCTCCTAATACCTCTAAATATATAGAATAATGTTTATTTTTATCAAGTTCACTTATATTCTTAATTTCTATCTCTTTTTTATTATTAGACTCTACTTTAACATCTAACTTTTTAAGTAAAGAATGAAATTCTAAATCTTTTAAAATATTAATATATTCTTTATAATTAACTCCTTCATATTTTAAATCTTCTAATTTAAAATCAATTGGCACTTCTCTATAGATTGTTGCAAGATCATAACTCATATAAGCATTATCTTTTCCTTCAATTAATTTTTTTTGAATTGCACCTTTAATATTATCTATATTTTTATATAAATTATCAATTGTTTTATACTCCGATAATAGTTTTATAGCACTTTTCTCACCAATTCCCCTAACACCTGGAATATTATCACTAGAATCTCCCATCAAAGCTTTAAGATCAATCATATTTATTGGATCAACTCCATAATGTCTTTTAAAAACTTCTTTGTTCATTCTAATATAATCCGACTGTTTTAAAAGTTTTACCTCTACATCATCACTAATTAATTGTAATAAATCTTTATCACTACTAACAATAGTTGCAACAAATTCATCTTCTTCATCTACCATTTTAGCAAGTGTTCCAATAATATCATCAGCCTCATAATTATCAATTTCAAAATGCTTAATTCCTAAAGCATCTAAAACATCTTTTGCAACTGGAAACTGAAGTTTTAAATCCTCTGGCATCTCTTTTCTACCCGCTTTATAACTATCATACTTTTCATGTCTAAAAGTCTTCCCTTTATCAAAAGCAACTAAAACAAACTCAGGTTTTTCTTCATCTAAAATTTTATTTATCATATTAATAAAGCCATATAAACCATTGGTAGGAAACCCCCTAGAATTTCTCATAATTACACCACTATAACTAGTAGCATAAAAACTTCTAAATAATAAATTATTACCATCTACCAATATTACTTTTTTCATTTTTTACTCACCGTCCTATTTATATTATAGCACGTCTAACTTAAAAACAATAAAGTTTTTAACTACGGCACTATTTGGAAAAGAGTAATTGCTCTAACATCCTCCCTACCATTTTCTTCAAGTCTTTCAACACGTTCACTCATCATAAATACACATAATAATAAAATTAAATAAATAGAAGCAAAAACTAATCCTTTCTTTAAATTTTTTTTCATTTCACATCTCTCCTTTCTTTCATGATTTTATTCTAATACATACAACTGTTCGTGTCAATAGTTTTAATAAACATTTGTTTGACATTTTACATTTTTTATGTTAACCTAAATATATAAAAGGAGGAATCATTATGGAAAATCTTACAAGACAACAAGAAAATATTTTACAAATTATAAAAAAAGCAATTGCCAAACATGGATACCCACCTACTGTTAGAGAAATAGGAAAAATTGCAGGTCTTTCATCACCTGCTACTATACATTTCCATTTAACAAAACTTGAAGAAAAAGGATATATTAGTAAAGGAAATGGATTAAACAGAACTATCGAAGTCTTAGTACCTAATGAATACATTGAAAAAGATGATAATGTTTTAGAAGTTCCTCTACTTGGAAAAGTAACTGCTGGAAACCCTATTGAAGCAATTGAAGTACCAGATGAAGTATTTGCTCTACCAGCAAACCTAGTTCCAAAAAAAGAAGAAGTATTTACATTAAAAGTTAGTGGAGAATCAATGATTAATGTTGGTATTTATGATAAAGATATCTTAATTGTCAAAAGACAAAATACTGCTCACAACGGTGATACTGTTGTTGCAATGAACAACAATAATGAAGTTACAGTAAAAACTTTTTATAAAGAAAAAGATCATTTCAGACTACAACCAGAAAATGATACAATGGAGCCAATAATTCTAAAAGAAGTAACAATATTAGGAAAAGCTATTGGACTTTATCGAAAATTTTAAAATAAAAATCCTACATTTTAAATAAAGTAGGATTTTTTATTTTTAAATAATTATATTTTCTTTTATGATTTTATCAGCCATATCATTAATTAATTCTTTTAGTTTTTGAGTAAGTTCTATATCATTTACTACAGAAAAATACTTATCTCCAACTTTTCCTGATATACCATAAGAAGCATCAAATACTCTATTCATAGTTCCATCTTTAGGTAAAACTTCTTTTTTTACAAACTCCATTATTTCTTTTACCTGTTCTTCACTAAATGAGACACTTTTCGATAGACTAGCAGTAGTATTCATATTTTTCATAGAATGAGTTGCAGTTTTATGATAATGATATAATTCATTATCTTTTGTAATTACCATAAAATTACTTGATGAACCATGACTACTAAAGCCTGAATTTCTAACTAATAATATAGCATCCTTCAAACAATTATCATAAGCCTCTTCAATATAATCTTTCTTTTTCATACAATTCATCTCCTTTTCTGCTATCAGTATACCAAAATAATAATATCATTTGGTCCCTTTAAAAGAGACATTTGCAATTATAATCAACCAAGAACTCATTTACTTCTATCACATTATATATTTTATTTTTAAAACAAAATCTTATAATTAAATCAAAATAATTATTTCTAGGTAATGAATATGAAGCACTTAACAATAAATCTTCTAGTTCCTTCTCACTTAATTCTAAAGCAATTCCCAATAAAATAACTGTTTCTTTACTAGGATGATAGTCTTTATTTCTTAATTTAGAAAATAATCTCCTATCCATATTCACCTTATTATAAACTTCACTATCTTTTAAATTTCTACTATCTATATAATTAAACAATAAAGTTTGGAATTTATTATTTTCAAATTTTTCTTCAATAAATTGATCTATTGAAACTGACATTCTCTTAGAATATCTCACACCCACAATAGATTGATTATTAACTTTTTCTAAATTATTTTTTATAAATATATCTAATTCTTCTTTCATAACAATCACTCCAAAATCATATTAAAAAACTCTTAGAAAAAATCTAAGATTTCTCATTTATTAATTTTTTAATTATATGACTTGCAATCAAAAGTCCTGCACTACTAGGAACAAAAGCATTAGAGCCAAGTCCTAAAGTTTTAATAGGTAATTCAGTAGATGATAAAACTTCTAAATCATATCCTTTTTCTTCTTCTCTCATAAATTTTCTTATTATTCTAGCAAGTGGATCATTAACTGTTTTTTTAATAGATGTAATTTCTAATTTAGAAGGGTCCATCTTTTTTGCAGTACCCATAGAAGAAATAATAGGAATATTATTATTAACACATTTATCAATTAAAACTTTTTTAGTATCAACACTATCACAAGCATCAACAACATAATCAAAACTTATAGAAAACACCTCATCTAGATTATTTTTATCCAAAAACATATCATAACACACAATATCTAAATTAGGATTAATATCTAAAAGTCTTTCTTTCATCACATCTACTTTTTTTCTTCCAACGGTTGACATAAAAGCTACAATTTGACGGTTAATATTAGTAATATCAACTATATCAAAATCAACTATTACAATTTTTCCTATTCCACTTCTCACAAGAGCATCACAAACATAACCTCCAACTCCACCTATTCCAACAACTAATACACACTTCTTATTCAATAAATCCAAATTATCTTTTCCAATAAGTAATTCCAATCTAGAAAAAATATTTATTTTTAATCCCCTACCTTTATTTTTCTCTTTTCTTTTTGTTTATCATTATTAACTAACTTTAATGGTTCTCTAAAAACATGATAATGTATAAATGATAACTTATTATAAACTTCTGCATTTTTTTCTGCTTTTTCTAAAAGTTTTAATTGTTTATTATACAAATCACTAGAACAATTTTTAAAGAATTTCAATTGTTCTTTAAAAGTAGCCATATCTTCAAAAACACTATTAAATTTAAAATCAAAATTATCCAAAAAATCAAATATACTTGATATATATGCAAACTTTTCTGTTTTCTTAAAATTTGTAAAAGATGATATATTAATAAGTTCTCTTAATTCACTATAATCAAACTCTTCCAAAATACCAATATCTTTTAATGAAATAATTCTTTTTCTTTCAGGATTACCTTTTTTCTTTTCAAAACTAGATTCAGATTTCATAATATCCATAACACAAACACCATACAATTTATCAAAACTTTTATTAACATATTTTTTTGGTGTTTTTATTACATAAGCATCTACATTAGAGCCCTCTGAAGCTTTAGTTGTAACAATATATTTATCTGTACTATTTTTACGAATAAAATCTGTAATCATTTCATATTTATTAGAAACATTTTCAATATCTAATTTAGATAATTTTTTATTACCTGCAATAATTTCACTTTCTCCTAAATCTTGAAAAAAAGCAACTTCATCAAGTAACTCTCTAGTTTTTAATCCTATCTGCATTATATATATTTTGTCTTTTTTATTTTTGTTATTGTATTTATCATTATATCTTATTGGTATCATTTCCATAATATCATCCCCTGACTAGTAATATATTATATCATAAACCATTATATTCCACAACAACAAATAGAAAAAAATTTCATAAAAAAACAGCCAAGAAAGCATCCGTTCTGCACGATAAAACCTGCATTTTTACAGGTGGGTGATGCTAGTTTAACTTTAGGATCCCTAAATTAATAGGTCTTCAACACCGCTAAACATTGCTTCTCCCTTATCGTTCATTTAGTCGGTTTTATATTGAGTCGGTTTGCATTTCTTAGCTATTTTAAGTATAACATAAACAATCAAACTAAGCAAGTTTTTTTAACCAAGAGAATATACATATCATAAAGTATTATAGGTGATGAGTATGTATTATAAACATCAAGATATTAAACTATATTATGAAAAATACGGGAATAATAAAGAAAATAAAATACTAATACTACCTGGTTGGGGAAATACAAGACAAACTTTTTATAATTTAATTAATCAATTTAAAGAATATTATGAAATCTACATTGTAGATTATCCTGGTTTCGGTAAAACTAAATTTCCAAATAAAAATTTAACTATATATGATTATACAGAAGTAATAATAGATATGATAAAAGATTTGAAAATAAATAATCCAATAATAATTGCTCATTCATTTGGTGGAAGAATATCAATACTTCTAAATTCTTTTTATAACATACAAATAGATAGAATGATATTTATTGATACCGCAGGTATAAAACCAAAAAGAACTATAACAGGAATATTTAAAACATTATTATATAAATTTCTAAAGAAACTAAAAGTATTCCTACCAAAAAAATATAAAAAATTATATTTAAAAAAGTTATTAAATAAATTTGGTTCAACTGATTATAATGCTATACCAGATACTATGAAAAATACTTTCAAAAATATAGTTAATGAAGATTTAAAAATGTATCTTCCAAAAATGAAAAGTGAAGTTTTATTAATATATGGAGAAAATGATTTAGATACACCTTTAAAAGATGCTAAAATAATGCATAAAAAAATTAAAAACTCTTACCTAATAATTATTCCAGGTTGTGGACACTTTTCTTATATAGAACAGTCATATACAATATATAAAATTATATATGAATATTTAAAAAATTGTTAGAAAATTTTCTAACAATTTTTATGTTGCATTAACTACTATTTTACCATGATAATGTTTACCAATAGCATCATTACCAGCATCTTTATCTATCCACATATTAATAGAATATTTAGCACTTTCCCCTACTTCTAAAACCCCTGTATCTATGACATATTTTACTTCTTCACTACTAGAAAGTAATGCTGCTTCACTTCCATTAATACTATATTTTATATACTCCTTATCAAGTAATTTTTCAATACATCCATCATTATCTATCATATCAGCATCATCAATAATTTTAACCTCATAATTAGCAGGTAAAGTACCAGTATTTTTTATTTCAAATATATAAGGATTTTCATTCATACCATCTGCATCACTCTCAGGAAAAGCACCATTTAAATTTATAACATTACCAAGTCCTTCTTCTTTATCATTAAATTCAATAGCCAAATCCCCTGTTTTTAATACATTATAATCTTCTGATCTAACTATTTGTGAAAAAGCACTATAACTTCCTCCAAGTAAAACAATAGTAACTCCGACAATTGATATTATTGTTAAAGTAAGTTCACGTTTAAATATTCTGGAAATTAATTTATTCTTTTTGTTTACCTCAGTACTCATATTATCACCTTACTTATATACCTTAAAACAATTATACCAATAATTTCCATTTTTTTAAACTTATTTTTTCATTTTTTTCCATTATTAGACATTACTATTGCAAAACATATACATCATAAAAATAAATATTATCTATTTTTTTACCATTTTTAATTATATATTTTAGTATTTTTTTATCTGTTTGATGATTAGTCAAATCCCTTTTATTCACTAAAAACAAAGCATCTTTTTTCTTCTTTACAACATCAAGTAATTTTTTGCTACCATTATATCCCCAATTACCCATATTAATTAAATCCAAATACCCTAACGGCATATCACTAACCATTTTCAAATAATAAGCATTATAATCTAAAATAATTACTTCTCTATCTTTATTATCTTTTATAAACTTAATAATACTCTTTGAAAAGTCAACTGGAGTTTTATCAATTAATCTATAATTAAAATATTTTAAATTATTTGGATAATTAATTATTTGTCCATGATAAAGATTATAAAAATTAACAATTGAAATTAATATAATAGCACTAACAGTAAGTAAAGCAGGTTTAATTTTCATATTAAAATTACTTTTATAAAGCAATATAAATAAAAATGCTATAAAAGACATTTGAAAATGATATAAATCAAAAAGAGGTATTGCAATAGAATAAAAAGCCAATGCATAATATTTATTTATATCTTTATAATCTTTTTTTATAAGATATAAAGTACTTAATATTACTATCATAGTTAAAACAAAAAATATATCGGAAGTTTGACCATTATCACTTGCAAAATCAAAAAGTCCTAATACACATAAATCTAAAAATTGCATATATGAATTAGTAACAATCAAATAAATTACAAATAAAACCATTACCAAAGAAAAACTAACAATTCTTTTTTTTATCTTATTTTTATCTTTTATATAATAAATAATACCAGGAAGTAACATACAAAATCCAACACTTTGTTTTGTTAAAACAAAAAGTCCTAATACAGCACCAATTAAATAATCATTTTTATCCTCACGTTCTAACAAAACAATTACAATAAATAAGAAAAATAAAAACAAATTATAACTAGGATAAAGCATTGATAAAGGAAAAAAGAAAAACAATAACAATAACCATGCTTTATCTTTTAATAATTTAAACAACATACCACTAAGTATAGTAAGTAATAAAGCATTCTCAATATGATAAACTAACATATTAAGACCAAAAATATAAAAAGGTAAAGTCATTAAAAAAGGAAAAAAAGGAGTTATAATCATATTAAAATCACGATATGGAATTTCTCCTTTAAAAATACTATAACTAAAACCAAAGTTCCATATTTCATCTGTATTAACACTTTGAATAATTAAATTCCATATCAAAAATACAAAAAACAAAAAAATATATTTTATAATTGTCTTATAATTGTTTTTAATAAATTCCATAAACTACTCCTTATAAATATTTTAGAAAAAAGAATTAGAAATTTTCTAATTCATCTATTTCTTCATGACTAACCTCTTTTACTTCTACCCTATTAATACTTTCAAACTTTTTAGTAATTTTATTAGTAGTAACACTTAAATTATCAACATCTTTATTAACAGTTTGAATACTACGTGAAAGTTTATCCCAACGTTCTTTATATCTCATAAACTCGATACCAAGTTTATTCAATTCTTCATGAATAATAGTTGTATATTTATCTCTTTCAATATTTTTAATAATCATCTCAACAACAGTTAAAGTAGAGATTAATGTTGTAGGAGAAGAAATCCATACATGTTTTTTATAAGCATAATCTATTATATCAGGATGATAAGCATTAATTTCAGCAAAAATAGCTTCTGCTGGCAAGAACATTATTGCTTGGTCTGCTGTTTCCCCTACTATAATATATTTACTACTAATTGCATCAATATGTTTTTTAACATCTGATTTAAATTTATTCTCATAAACTTCTCTTTCTCTTTTAGAAATATTCTTATCTACCATCATCTGATAATTTTCAAGAGGAAACTTTGAATCAATTGCAATAGTCCCCAAAGGCTCTGGTGCAAAAACAACACTATCTGCAATAACTCCAGTAGAAAGTTTATACTGTAATCTAAATATATTATCATTTTTTTCACCAAATACACTAGTTAATATATGTCTTAAATTAACCTCTCCAAAAATACCTCTACTTTTTTTATCTGTCAAAATACTTTGTAAAGATATAATATCAGTTGATAAAGTTTCTATTTTTTTCTGTGCTTCATCAATTTTACTAAGTCTACTAACCATATCAGTAAAAGCTTTATTAGTCTTTTCAAAGTTTTCATCAAGTCTCTCATTTACCTTCTCATTAATTAATATAAGCCTTTTTTCTAATTGTTCATTAAGACTAACAAAATCTTTATTTAAATCTCTACTTAAATCATTTTTAAAATTTCCCATTTCTTTCATCATATTAACTTCAAGTCTATTAACTTGATCAACAATTTTACCTTCATTTATATTTTTAAACAAAGAAATAACTCCAATAATTATTAAAATAACTAGTAACCCTATAATTACATAATCCACAATTATCACCTCTAATATATGCTAATTAAATTTTATCAAAATAATAAATAAAAGTACATAAACTTTTATTATTTATTAAGTTATAACACTAACAAAAACGATAGTCAAACACACACTTTATATTTTTCAAACTAAAAAAAGAATGAATTTAACAAATTCCTTAAAGAAATTCATCAAATTCATTTACCTATTTATATCATTTTTTTATTTTAAAACTTTTTTAAAAAACTGCATCATATTCAAAAAATCCACCTTCTACATTTATAACTTTATATCCCAGAGAACTAAGCTTCTTGCAAGCTTTAATACTTTGTTTTCCATATTGGCAAAACAAATAATATATTTCATCTTTTTTTAAATATTTATCAGGCATCATCAGTAAAAAATTAATAGGAGCATTAACTGCACCAGGTATTGTTTTAGTTAAATATTGATAATTATCTCTCAAATCTATTATATTAATTTTTCTTAATTTTATAATATCTTTAAAATCCTTAATATTAATAGATCTAACCATAAAACTCACCTCTTTATAATATATGAAAAAAATTTTTATATGTATAGGAAATATCTAATAAAAAGTCAACAACCACTAAAAAATTAAAAATCATACTATTAAAAAGTATTTTTTACATATTTTACAATTTTTCTAAAATAATAATTATATAATCACTTAACAAAAAAGTGTATAATGTAAAAAAACGTTAAATTTTAAAAAATATCTTTAATGTTAATTTTTTCGTGATATAATCAAAATATGATATACATAATAGTTATCACTAATTACCTACAACTATAGTTATTAAAATACAAATTTAAATATGTATGTCAAATCAATCAAAAATAATCTATTAAAGAAAGGAGGTGTAATAATGGATTTACAAATCAATTATCCAGAAACAATCAGTACAGGAAATCAAGTTACAAGTAAGGGAAATGAATTTCAAGACTTATTAAATAAAATTAAAAGTAGAAATAATGAACTAAAAAGCTTTTGGGAAGGTAGTGATGCTGCTAAATACTCTACTGCAGTTGAAGAACAAGCAGTACAAATGCAACAATTAGCAGACACAATAGATGAAATAGGAGCATTTTTAGTAAAAGTAGGAAATGCTTATCAAGAAGCATGTGAAACAAATGCAAGTGCAATTCACGATTAAAAAAGGAGGATAAACAAATGGATTTTTCAAAATTATCATATGGACAAATACAAGCAATAGCTAATGAATTAAAATCATCAGCAAGCCAAATGGAATCTTTATTATCAGAAATCAATGGACTATTTGGAAAAATTGGAACTGATGAGGTATGGAATGGAACAGCAGCTGCTACAACAAAAGCAAGATTCGATGAATTAAGTGCTAAATTCCCAGAATTTTCAAAAGCAGTAAATGATTGTTCAACATTTCTAATAGCATCCGTTGAAAATTATCAATCTGTTGATACCATGGTAACTGGACAAGGTAACTAAAATTCTTTTGAATTTTTGATAAATAGATAATTAACTTATCTATTTATCAAGACTTCATAGATAATTACTAAAAGATAAAATATTATAAGTACTCTATAAAGGAGGTAAAAATGGATTTTAAAGATGTAGATGCTGCTAGCCTAAGAAGTGCCTTAATTACATGTAAAAGTGCTATTAATTATTCAAAATCAAAAGCTGTAAAAGAAAATTTAAGTGGTAGTGATAGATGGCAAAGTAATGCAAAACAAAACCTAACAACTGCAATAGATACTTTAGTAAATGAAAGATATAAATCTCTAGAAGAAAAAATAGATTCTTATTTACAAGTAGCCGAACTAATAGAAGAATATAAACAGTTACAAAGTAACAATGAGGCATTATCAAAAAACTCAAGCAGTTTAAAAAATAATTTATACAAAGACAAAGATAAAAAAGAAATTGATACTACTGTTCAAAGCAAATTAAAAGCAAACGAACAAAAAATAAGTCAACAAAAAAGTAAAATGAACAGTTTAAAATCACAAATAATTAGTATGATATAAAAAGGAGTAGATAACTTATGAGTAACATAAAAATAGATTTATCACTATTAAAAACAACTGAAAATGATTTCAAATCAGAAGCAAACAATTTCAATGGTGTAACTTATTCTACATTTAATTCTAGTTATTTAAAAAGTTGCTCAAACAACTATGTAATACAGATGGCTCAAAATTTGGAATCATTATATCAACAAATTCAAAGTGGTTATTCAAACATTGATGAATGGTGGAATGATTATATCAGTTCAACAGAAGAATTAGAAAATTCACTAGCAAGTAATCAAAGTGCAACTATAAGAGGAACAACTATTTCTGCATTATATGAATACACACCAAATTTAAAATTCACTAATTTAAGTAGTGCTTTAACAAAATACGTATTACAAGGTTCAACAAGTACAAATGCTAACATTAATAAACATTTTATTGAAAATTGGAAATCAGAATATGAAAAAGCTATTAGTGATGAATATAATGAAACTATGAAAAGAATCAATGGTGAATCTGTTTTCATAATTCCAGCTGAAGAAGTAATAAAGAAAGCTGAAGAAGAAATAGGTACTGGTGAGGATCAATATGGTAATACTAAATATGGAAAATGGGCCAGTGAACAAATATCAAAATTAAAAAATATTCCAAATAACGGAGAATATGATGCTGCAGAATGGTGTGCAATTTTTGTTGCTAACAGAGCAAACGTAGCTGGAGTTTCAAATGAAACTGTTCCTCTAGAACCATATGTACCCTACTTAAAAAATGAATTTGTAAAACAAGGAGTATACCATACAATTGATGAAGTAGAATCAAAGTCATATAGCCCAAAATTAGGAGATATAATAATTTACGACCAATGTTCACATACTGGTTTAGTTAAAGATTATGATCAACAAGCAGGAATTGTTACTACAATAGAAGGAAATACAGGATCACTTGAAACTCCAACAGTAATGGAAAAACCTGTAAATCTATCAAAAGTAAAAATTGATGGTTTTGCAAGTCCTAATTATGGGGGAAAAACAATTAATCCTAATATCATTATAGATTATAGTAATAAAAATTAATGAAAGGTTGTGATAAAATGATTGAAGCAAACACAGATGAAATGGCTAAATATGGTCAAGAATTAATAAATGAAGCTTCTAACTTCAACAGTGATACTGATAGTTTTAATTCTACAATTGATTCTGTAACTACAGCTTGGCAAGGTCAAGATTCAACAAAATATATTAATTTTATGAGAGAAAGTTTTATAGTTCATCTAAAAGAATTAGGTGAAGTGTTAAATACATATGGACAATATTTACAAAATGCTGCTCAAGCATATGAATCTTTAGAAGAAGAATTTTCTTCTCGAAGTATAAGTGTATGAGGTGAAAATTATGAATAATGGAACAAAAATTTCTTATAGTCAAGTAGAAGGTTATTGCTCACATTTAAACTCAATAGCCCAAAATATGAAATCAAAACTTGACCATGTACAAACAATAAGTAACAATATATCAAACGTATGGAAAGGTAATGCTGCAAGTGCTTACATTGAAAAAACTAACAATTTAGTTTCTAATTTTCAAGACATCACAGAACAAATCAACAACAGTATTAATTACATGAAAATATGTAGTGATAATTATCAAAATATAGATTCTCAAATAACAAACTCAATCAAATAAAAATATTTCTAATCAAAGAAATATTTTTTTTGTAAAAAGTTGTGTTCAACAAGATGACTGATAAATAAAAATATGTTATAATTAATATGCCAAACAAAATGTAGAAAGGAGT
>CANQHJ010000016.1 GCA_947623665.1 uncultured Bacilli bacterium | reverse complement strand
GTGTGGCCGATCAACCTCTCAGTTCGGCTACGCATCGTTGCCTTGGTAGGCCATTACCCCACCAACTAGCTAATACGGCGCAGGCTCATCTTCAAGCGAAGCTTTAAAGGCTCCTTTTAATATAAGAAGACGTATCAACTTATATATCATCCGGCATTAGCAATCATTTCTAACTGTTATTCCAGACTCGAAGGCAGATAACCTACGTGTTACTCACCCTTGCGCCACTAAGTGGGAATCCAAATCCAATCTTGTGCAAGCACGCAATCTTCAATGGGCCACTTCGTTCGACTTGCATGTCTTAGGCATGCCGCCAGCGTTCATCCTGAGCCAGGATCAAACTCTCAATAAAAAATTTATTTAGTTTGTTTTAATTTAAAATTAATTTTCCCTAGCTACTCGAATTGACGTTTTGCTTAGTTTTCAAAGATCATTTTTTTTTGAGTTATTTCTGAGTTGCGTTATTAATATATCAAACTTTTTTTAACATGTCAATACCTTTTTTAATTTTTTTTGACAATTTGTTAGACAATATTTAACAATCCTTTTTCTGTTAACTTCTAACTAACATTATCTAGTAAAATAATAATTTTACTTAATCATCATTGACAATAAAAGTTCTTTATATCAACTTTTATTTTACACTAAATTTCCTCAGTGCTCATTTAATATAACAAACCAATTTGCGTTTGTCAACAAAAAAATCACATTTTTTTAAATTTTATGCAAAAAAACTGCTCAATATGCTATTTTTATAAAGAAAAAAAGCAATTTTATTGCTTTGAGAATTTAACATTTTTATATTTTTCATGATATTTTTCTACTACACTATGATCAAAACATAATTCTTTATTACGAACTAATTCTATCAACTCTGATAATTGTTCTTTTAAAACGGTATCTAGCTTATCAGAATATCCCATTAAATCTTTATGATATTTATATTCTCCTCTATCTAACACTTTAAATGAACCATCTGGAAATACTCTTAAGTCTAAATCATAATCAATATATTTTATTGTATCTTCTTCTATAATTGCTGGAGAAGCTATATTACAATAATAATAAATACCATCTTTCTTGCATTGCCCTATTATGTTATACCATTTATCTTTAAAGAAATATAGTATTGCTGGTTCTTTAGTTCTCCACGTTCTTCCATCTGATTCTGTAACTTTGGTTCTATCATTTCCAAATATTAAATAGTTATTATGTTTTTCTAGAAGTATTGCTTCATCCCATGATCTATGTATTTTACTATCATGCTTATAACTGTGTATATTATATCTTTTTCCTATTTCTAATTTCATTTTATACCTCGTCTTCCGTCTCTTATTATATATCTTTTTTTATTTCTTTTCAACCAAAGAAAAATATCCTTTGTTTAGGATATGTTTTTAACGATTAGCAAAATAAGAAATTATTAAACATCCGACTACAAAAGCTCCTATAGTTAAAGCAGCAGCAAGACTTGAGTGTTCTCCAAAGTGTAGCGTAAAATCTCTTAATGCTTTTGTATATCCTTCTAATTTACTACTTAAATAAGATATTATTGTTAATGTTTGCATATTATCACTCCTATTTTTTATTTTTTCTTATTTTTCTTTTCTTTGACCACTTTTGCATCATAGATTGATACATCTATTTGGGCATTTACATTTTTTATATCTCTTTTTAGTTTATATGCACATATGCCATCTATTAATGCATAAAGTATTAAAAATATTCCAATAATTTTTGTTATTATAACTGCTCCTTGAAATGGATTAAATAAAATTATTACTCCACAAATAGTTGAAATTAATGATACTATCATTGTAGTTTTCCACATTTTATTTGAAATTTTCTTTAATTCTAGTGAATATTGTAGCTTTATAGCACTATTTATTATTATTCCAATTCCTATAATTACTGGAATTATGCTTGCTATAGCAACTGGATTAGTAATAATTAATATTCCTAGTATAATACAAACTAGTCCATAAGCAATTGATAATCGATTATAACTATCACTACTTGTAAAATAATTTATAAAAGCAAGAGTCCCCATGGCAATTATTAGAGATCCTATTATATATGATATTGTAATAATTGTATCGACAGATTCAAATACTAAAAGTAATCCTAATACAATTAATATAATAGATGATATTAATTCTGATTTATATTTTTTCTTTATAAATATTTCCATTCGTAAGCCTCCAGTTTATCATTGTTACTTTGTTTTTATTATAACACAAATTAATTGTAAATAGTAAAGTTTTTACATTGCTTTACAAAAAATTGTATATCAACAAAAAAAGATATGTAAAAACCATATCTTAAATTTTTTCCACTAAAAATGTAAATAAAGTTTCTGGAGACTCTTTTTTCATACATATATCATATATTAAATCTATTATTGGAACACTTGCTTTTTTATCTTTTAACAATTTATAAATAGACTTTACTGTATAAAGACCTTCTACTGTATTTTCTTTTAAATACTTTTCTAATTCTTTTTCTTTGGCATTTTCTCCTATTAATTCTCCATATGTAAAGTTTCTACTTTTAAAACTTGTACAAGTAAGTAATAAATCTCCGAATCCTGCATAACTAAGTACAGTTTTAGGATCTCCATCAAATACATCTATTATTGTTTTCATATCATGTAGTGCTTCTGTAATTAACATTGCTCTTGTAGAGTCATTTGCCCCTAGTCCATGAATAATTCCTGATGCAATAGCAATAACGTTTTTTATAGCACCACATGTTTCAACTCCTATAACATCATCAGTTGATCTTAGTTTTAAATAATTGTTTTTTAGAGCGCTTTCTACTCTTGTTATTGTTTCAGTTGATGCAGATGCTAAAGTTAAGGCACATGGATTTTTGCTTGCTATGTCAATTGCAAATGTCGGACCTGAAATTACAGCAATATGTGTTGTATCTATATGTTTTTGTAAAATTTCATTTAAGAATAATCCTGTTTCTTGTTCTATTCCTTTACTTGCTATACATAAATGATCATTTTCTCCAACTAAGTTTTTTATTAATTCACATGTTTCATTTATAAATGCTGCTGGGATTGCTATAAAAATTAAATCTTTATTTTCCACACATTCTTTAATATCTGTTGTTATTTTTACTGTATCATCTATTTTTACACCTGGTAATGTTTTTGCTTGTTTTGTTATTTCTAAAAATCTTTTTTCTTCTTCAAATTTTGTCCACATTGTAACTTCATGTTTATTATTAGTCATTACTGTTGATAGAGCAACTCCATAAGCTCCTGTTCCTAATATTCCTATTTTCATAAATTTAATTCATCCTCTTTTCTTTTGACTATTCAAAAGTCGATTCAAGATTTGCAGGTTGTATTTGTATAAATGTATTACCATCATTTACTTTAACCTTACTTCCATCCTCATACTCATATTTGATTTTATCACTACGTGAGGATTTTGTCCACTTTATTTTTTTTGCGTATCCGTTAGTTATGTAATATCCTTCTCCACTTCCTGATGTATCTAAATCTTGTCTACCATAATCATCTATAGTATGGTTATCTACATATTCTATAATTATATTTTTATAGTGTAATTGCTCTTTTGTTTTTTTGTCTAGGTGCTTTTCTCCATTCATAAAACGAAGATATACTTTATTTTCTTCATCATATGTATATGTTCTAACTTGACTATTTGAATAAGGTATTTCTATTTCATTTGCAATTATTGCGCTATCTTCTTCATCTATTTCTTCTGTATCATCATTTCTGGTCTTTGTGTTATTTAGTTTTATATTTTTTGCACTATAATCTAGTAGTTGCCAATCTTCACTTGTTATATCGTATTTATTATCTTTTGCTGTTTCATATAATTTTTCTGTACTTGTAAATACATTATGAGGGGATGCTATGTTTTTATCTCTCCAGTATGCTCCTTCTTCTTTTGGTATCATACCATTAAGGTTATTAACTCCAAGTTCTTTTATGTCATTTTCTGCAAAAGTACTCCATCCATAATGAGCATATATTGCATCATTTTCTAAAGCATAATCTAAAAAATAATGACGTGATGAACGAACTGGACCAATTAAGTCTACATCTTTATCCTTATATATTGCCATAATTCTAGTAAGTCCACCTTCTACTATAGCCTCATAGGTAATATATGCATCTTGAAGGCCTGCATGAGAAGATGTACCAACATTATTATCAATCATTACAGCAAGTGGTCTTTTATTGCTATTCATATCTACTATTTTTATCTGTTTTTCTTTTTTCTTTTTAGTTGGTTTTTCCATATTTAAATATAGATATATTCCTATTGCAGCAATTATGATTAGTATTAATAACATGCTAATTATAGTTATTATTTTTTTCTTTTTTTGTTTCTTTTTCTTTTGCATCTCATCAAATTTTTCTAATTGTTCAAACATGGTATCACTTCCTTTTTATATTCTTATTATTTTCAAAAAATATTTTTATATTACAAATTCATTTAAACTGTAAAAAGGCACATAAAAGCGCCTAGTTCCAATTAACTATATTTATTGTTTTTTCTACTACTCTATTTAAATCTTTTTCACTAAATGGTTTAGTTAGTATATCTACTATTCTATATTGATAAGCTTTATTCATTGTTTCTTTTGTTTTTTCTCCTGTGATTATGGATACTGGTATCTTATCAAATAAATTATGTTCTTTTAAAAATTCTAATACTTTAAAGCCATCTACATTAGGCATGTTTAAATCAAGTAATATTCCATTTATCATTTCTTCATTTGTTTTTATAATATTTATTACATCTTTACCATCTTCTACTACTTTTACAGGTTTTCCTTGAAAGGCTTTTTGAATAAAACTTCTAACTATATTAGAATCGTCTGCTACTAGGAATGTTTTTTCTGTTAGTCTTTCTATTATATCTTCTCTGTTTTCGTTGATAATATTATTGATAGGAGTAATGTCTGTATGTAAGTATTGTTCTACTAGTTGTTTTGCTTTCATTGCTTGGTCTTTTAATTCTTTAAAATGCATATTAATATAACTTAGATTATTTTCTTTACTTTTTAATTCATGTTGATAAGCTGTCTCTCCTAAGGCAGTAAATCCAAAATATCTGGCATCACTTTTTAATGAATGGACTATTATAGCATAGTTAGCCATATCACCTAATCTAATATATTCTTCTAATTCAGGTATTTTTTTATTAATAGCATTTAGAAGTTCTCCTATTGTATCATTATAAGTTGTAATATCTCCAAAAAGTTCTAAGCTTTTTTTTACATCAACTCCATTTTGAGTTAATATATCTATTCTATCGTTCATGACAAACACTTCCTCTTATTATAATTATAACAAATCTTTATAAAAAGCAAAAAAAAATTCCAGATAATTCCTAGAATTTTACATTTTTAGTCATATAATTGGCTATTTTATCTTTTATTTTATACTACATTTTATCTACTGTTTTTATTCCTAATATTTCAAGGGCATTTGTTAAAGTTATTTTTATTGCATTAATTAATCTTAAACGTGAATTTTTAAGTATTTCATCTTCTTCATTTTGAATGTGTATTTCTTCATACATTTTAGAGAAATCTTTTGTAAGATGGAAAATATATTGAACTAAGTGAGATGCTTCTGTTGTTTCTAGTAATTTGTTAACTTCATGTGGAAATTCATGAAGGCTTATTAATATTTTGTGTTCAATATCATGATTGTATTTTATATCTGTTTGTTTAATTTCATTTTTATTTAGAATAGAATTTATTCTCACTATATTATAAAGGATATATACTCCACTATTTCCTGAGAAACTTGTAGCTTCATCTATATTGAAATTAACTATTTTGTTTCTAGATATACCTAATATTGTATATTTAATACAAGCATCTACCAATGTCATAATAGTATCTTCATCTGTTGTAATATTTCTTTCTTGGAATTCTTTTTCTATACTATCATGTAATATTTTGATTAAATCTTCTAATAAAACGACATTTCCTTCACGAGTTGCCATTTTATCTCCATTAAGTAAAATGAATGAATAACATATTAATTTAGGAGATTTATAACCTAGAATATCTAATACACTACTAATTTGTTTCATGTATACTTCTTGGTCTTCTCCTAAAACTATAAAGTTATTTTCACTATTTTGTTCTAATTTATATATAGTATAGGCAATATCTCTTAATGGATAAAGGGATGTTTTATCTTCTCTTGTTAAAACTAAGACTGGAGATTTTGTTGGGATATCATATCCTGATAAGTCAACATAAAGTCTTCCATTTTCATCTTCATTTAATTTTCCTTTTTCTTTTAGTTTATCTAGTATTTCATCTACCTTATGTTCAAAGACAAAATCAGATTCATGAGTAAATACATCCCAATGAATATTTAATTGTTCAAATATTTCTTTTTGTCCTTCTATACATATATCAGTTAATTTTTTAAATTGATCTCTTACTTCTTCATTTCCGTTTTCTAATTCATTTAAATAGTAGAATACTTCTTTTTCAACTTCTGGATTTTGTTTTGATTCTTCATTTATTTTAACGTATAGGTCTAAAATTTCAGAGAATTTAACATTATCTATATCTTTATATTTTTTTACTCCAACAAGAAGCATAGAAATTTGTTTTCCAATATCGTTAACAAAATAATGTCTTGTGATATCGTATCCAACAAACTTATATAAATGAGTAAGGAAATTTCCTATAATTGAGTTTCTTGCTCTTCCTATATGAGGAGAAGCATTTGGATTAATTGATGTATGTTCGATTAAAAGTTCTTTTTTATCTCCTTGATTTAGAGAACCATAGTGATCTTTTTCTTTTTCTATTTGTTCTATTATTTTTGATGATACAACATCAAAGTTTAAAAAAAAGTTAAGATAAGGCCCAGTTACTCTTATTTCTTTGATATAGTTTTTCTCATCATTAAAATTATCCTTTAAGTAATCTGCAACATCTTTTGGACTTTTTAGTTTTTCATTTCTATATTGAAAACATACAACTGTATAGTCTCCCATATCTTCTTTTGGTGGAATTGTAACATTTATTTCTTCTTCTATATTTAATATTCTTTGTACTTCTTTTTCTATATATTTTTTTATATTCATATGCATCACCCGTTTTCTTCTTTCATATTATAACAAATTTGTAATTCTAAAACAAGTAGAAAAGAGGACTAAATGGTCCTCCTTAATTAATCAGTTGGTATTTGATCCACAAGTGGTTTTGGTGGTTCTGGTTTTGATATAACTGGTTCAACTATTGGTGTTGTTGTATCATATTCTCCAACTGATGATTCTGGTGCAGTTGCTTCTACTGTTTCTGTAAAGTAAGTTGGATTATATTCTGTTTTATCATATCCTTGAAAATCATTTTGTTTTGGTAACGGACTAGGTGTTGATGTAGGTTGTGGTCTAGGTCCACTATTACCATCCCAAATTGCAACAACATCACAGTTTCCACTCTTAGGTGCTGGATCAGGCATTTTTAGTTTTATAATTAACGGAATCTTGAAGGCCATACCAAAACCTAGACAAGTTCCTGCTTGTAAGCTCTTTTGTTTTTCAACTATTTCATCACTAATATTTGGAACCATTTTCTTAATATAATCAACATCAACTGGGTGGTTCATTTTAAATATTAGGAAGTTTGAACATTGTGAGATAACTGTATCTGATAGTTCTACTGGTCTTTGGGATATAAGTCCAAGTAAAACTCCGTATTTACGTCCTTCTTTTGCAATACGTTCAAAGATATTATATCCAATTAAGAATCTATCTGTATCATTTTGAATATATCTATGTGCTTCTTCAACTATTATATGGAAAGGAATACTTCCTCTATCTTCTAAGGCTTTTGCAAATTCAAATATTAAACGTGAATAAATTTTTGTGATAACTTTTGCAAAATCATCATCTACATCATCTAAGTTAATATTAACAATTTGATATTTTTGTCCATTAGTAATTAATAGTGAAGATAGATATTGTTCTAGTGTCATATAATCAGGAACATCAAAATATTTAGCATTTTGTCCGATTATTAAGTCATGAAGTCTAACTCTAATTGTTACAGAATCTCCATAAGTATTTTCATTTCTTAGCCATCCTTCACTAATTAATGTAAAGTTTAAGGCTTTCTCTAAATCTTCTAGAGTGTAATAATTTCCACCTTCTGGTTCATATGTATCAAATTCATCTTTAATGTGGCTATTAACATATTCTGTAAGTAAAACACTTTCTGCAAACTCTCCATCTTGATCTATTAAGAATAATTCTCTAAATTTTCTTGTATAACCTATTCCTTCTACTACTGTTTCTAGGTTGAACTCTGGTGTTGAACAACTTGCTAGAATTGAGAAAACATCATTTCTTTTATTTGGAGATGTTTGATTTGTATATAGTATAGTCATTATTGCTTTAGCAATAAGATGATTTTTATAAGCATTGGCATCTGCACCTTTTTCTGCAAAAATATTTGCAAGTTTAAGCATTCTTTCGATTATTGGAAGTTGAGAGTGAGTAGTTGCTTGTAAAAGTAGAGCAACGTCTTGAACATTAAGTAAATATATTGGAAGTCTTAGTGGTTCTCCTACTCCATCTGCTTCATTTGTTGTATAAAATTTATAATGATAATTAGAATTTATTTGATTTAAATCTTTAAAGGCATTGTAATATTCTCCTGAAGAATCGAAGAATAACATGTTTGCTTTATATGGGAAAAGTCTTTCATCATGAAACATATTTTGAACAACTCTACTAACTCCACAAGATTTTCCTGAACCAGTGTTTCCGAAAATTGCAAAGTGATTTGAGAAAAAGTTGTTAACATCCATATATACTGGGCATTCATTATAATATGGACTTTGACCTAAAAGCATATATCCTTTTTCATCTTTTCCTACTATTAAAGGAATTTCTGAAGGATCAATTACTCTAATTTTGGCATCTAATGAAGGTTTTCTTAAAACTCCTCCTATTAATTGTCCATTAGCAATTTCTCCTAAGAATCTAGCACGGACGATGGACTTATCCATATCATCTATTTCACCTAGTATTTTTTTCTCTTTATCTTCAAAAATTATATGCAAATTCATTAAGTTCATAGCAAGTTGTATACCATCTTTTAACTTAATATTTGCTGAATGATCACTAATATAAACTATTCTTTCAAACATAATATCCCTCTTCATCTTTCTCTATTTTTATATAATAAATTATACTATGTCTTTTTCCAATAATCAAGAGCAAAAAAAATAGATATATGACAATATAGTCAAGTATCTATTTAAAATATATCTCTTAATTTTTCTTTTAGTTCTTTATCTTCTATATTTTTTATTACACTTTCTAGCTTTTCGTGTTTTTCTTGTAGTTTTAAAATTTCTTCATAATGTTTTAGTTTTGATAATGTATTTTGTAATTGTTTAAAAGCTGCATTTCTACTTATGTTATAATTTTGGGCCATTTCTCCTAAAGATAAATTCAGAAAATAATAATCTTCAAAATATTTTCTTTGTTTTTCTGTTAAAAGTTCAGAATATAAATCATATAAATTGTTATAATAAACTATCTCTTCCATTCTCATATTACACTAAATCCTTAAATAAACCATATATATATTTTTCTATATCAAATACTTGTAAATCTTCTTTAGCCTCTCCTAGTCCAATGTACTTAACAGGTATTCCTACACTATCTTTTATAGCAAGTACTATACCTCCTTTGGCTGTTCCGTCTAACTTTGTTAAGACTATTCCTGTTATGTTTGTTATCTCTTTGAATTTTTTTGCTTGTTCTATTCCATTTTGTCCAGTAGTTGCATCGATAATAAGTAGTGTTTCATGTGGTGCATCTGGGATAAAAGAAGTAATTACTTTATTCATTTTTTCTAATTCTCTCATTAGATTATCTTTATTTTGAAGTCTACCAGCAGTATCTACTAAGACTACGTCATAATCTTCATCACGTGCTTTTTTTACTCCGTCATATACTACACTTGATGGATCTTTGGCATTTATATTTCCATGGTAGTCTACTCCTATTTTTTCTGCCCACTCTTCTAATTGTTCTTGAGCTCCTGCTCTAAAAGTGTCTGCTCCTACTAATAAAACTTTTTTATTTTCATTTTTTAGTTTATAAGCAATTTTTCCTATTGTTGTTGTTTTTCCTACTCCATTTACTCCTACAAAAAGCATTACTGTTGGTGGTTTTTGAGCATAATTAATTTTACTTGAAAGCACTGAATCATTTACATATATAATAAATAATTCATCAACTATTACTTCTTTTAATTCATCTGGATTTTCTATATGTTCATGTTTTACACGTTTTTTTAAATCATCTATAAAATTCATTACGGTATTAACTCCGATATCAGCCATTATTAATATTTCTTCTAATTCTTCAAAATACTCATCATTTACTTTACTGTATTTATTACTAAGTCCAGCAAGGCGACTTACAAAACTATTACGAGATTTAGTAAGTCCTTTTTCATATATTTTTACTTCTTCTTGTTTTTTTTCTTCTTCTTTTGTTTTAGGTGGTTCTGTATTTTTAAAGATATTTTTCAATTTATCAAACATTCCCATTTTTTTCACCTCGTTTTTAGTATATCAAAGTTTTTTATATAAAAAAAGGAAATCTTTTTAGATCCCTTTTGTTTTATTTTTTAGTTTTTCTTTGTTTTTTTCTTTTACGACGTCTAATTTGCTTTTGAGTTTGAATTATATTAATTATTAAAATAACTATTCCACATATTGCTGATGTAACACAAAGTGCTAAGAAACCTAATATAGTACTTTGACCAAATAGAGACTGTTGTGTTTCTTTTGGTATATATAAAGAAATTGAATTATTTGTTTTATTTAGACTTACTCTTAAATCATTTAAAAGTACATCTGCTTCTTGACTCTTATTTACTAGTGTTCTGAAAGCATATGTGTAATAATCTGCAGTTGTAACTGTTACACTAATTGAAAAATCTTTATTTTTTTCTTTAACATTTTTTTCTGGGATTTTTAAATAAAAACTTTTTACTTTTGATATATCTGTTATTTCTTTTCCGTTTTTATCAATTATTCTTGTTCCTTTTGGAGCATTATGTAAATTTATTTGATAATTTACTACTGTGAACTCATTACTAAAACTTAAATTTATTAAATCTGAAATATAATATTTTTTATCTTTTGATAAAGAAATTGTTGGAGTATTTGTAGATAATACTACTGATGATTGTTTATAATCTTCTTCTTTTGCTTTTTTTACTAAAGAAGATATTTGAGAACCAAAAGTTCCATTTAAAACAATATCTTTTTCTTCTTTATCTAAGTATCCATTATATATCCATAATGCAAGTTGAGTAATTATTTTTTTATCATTTTTACTATAACTATCAGATAAATATTGAGCATTTTTTAAAATAGATATAATTCCATTATCTTCTATTAACTCTTTGTTAGTGTATATTTTCTCATCCGTTACTTCTGTTGTTGGGTCTAGAGTATAAAAATCATATTTACTTCCGTTTATAGTTGTATTGTAAGTTGGTACTTCTACTGGATATTCATCATCACCAAAATTTTTCTTTTCTTCTATTTGTATATTGTTAAGTCTAACAATTTCATCATTACTTAATGCTTTATATTGAATATGAACAATTGAAATAAAACCTATTCCCATAAGGCATAGCATAGCAACCCACCATACAATTAATGTGGATTTTATTTGTTCTAATTCCATAGTATTTTTTTTAGACTTATTAGATTTACGCTTCATAGCCACAACCTACCTTTCAATTCTAATATTACTTTATCAAAAAAGAAGCAAAACAACAAGTAATTTTTTTAAAAAAAGGTAAAGTTTTGTATAGTAATATGCTAGCTCCTGGACAAAATAAGTATTTTATAGTATAATTTTATTCGGTTAGTTCTTTTATTTTGTAAAAAGAAAGGAGATTTTAATGAAAAAAACAGAACCAAATGAAACAAGAGTTATTGTTTTAGGAGGTTTAGGTGAAGTCGGTAAAAATATGTATTGTGTAATGCATAAAGACGAAATTGTTATAATTGACGCGGGGGTAAGTTTTCCAGAGGGACAACTTGGAATTGATTATGTCTTACCTGATTATACTTTTTTAAAAGAAAACGAGAGTAAAATTAAAGCTTTAGTTATCACACATGGTCATGAAGATCATATAGGTGGTATTCCTTTTTTGTTGCAGTCAGTTAATGTACCTGCAATTTATGCACCTAATCAAGCAAAGGAATTAATTGCTTTAAAACTTGCTGATCGTAATATTCGTTATGATAATTTATTTGTTTATACTGAAGACACTAAACTAGAATTTAAACATATAACTGTTGAATTTTTTAGAACTACACATTCGATTCCTGATTCTCATGGAATTTGCGTTACAACACCTGATGGTAGAATTGTAACTACAGGAGATTTTAAATTTGATTTGACTCCAATTGGTCCGATGAGTGATTTGTATAAGATGGCTAAGATTGGACATGAGGGGGTTGACTTACTTATTAGTGATTCTACTAATGCTTTGAATGAAGGATTTTCAAATAGTGAGTCTGTTGTGGATGATGCTTTAAATGAGATGTTTGATACTTGTAAAACTAATAGATTGATTATTGCAACCTTTGCATCTAATATTTACAGACTTAAGCATATTTTTGAGACTTGTTATAAACATAATAGGAAAATATGTATATTTGGTAGAAGCATGGAGAATAATATTGATATTTCTATAAAGGGTGGATATATCGATCATAAGGAACTTTTGATTTCTGCTGAGGAGGCTAATCATTTGAAACCTGGTGAAGTTGCAATACTTTGTACTGGTTCACAAGGGGAACCTCTTGCGGCTTTATCTAGGATTGCGGATGATACTCACAAACATATTAAATTAAGACCTGATGATGTTGTTATATTCTCATCTAGTGCAATTCCTGGAAATGCTATGTCAATTTCTAAAACTATAAATAAACTTTATTTAAAAGGTGTTAAGGTTTATACAAATAAAATTTTAAGTGATTTACATACTTCTGGGCATGCTAATGAGGAAGAGTTAAAATTAATGATAAGATTAATTCAACCTAAATATTTAATGCCTTTCCATGGTGATTATAGAATGCTTAAGAAACATGCTAATATAGGAAGACTTTGTGGTATTCCTAAAGAAAATACTTTTATCCTTAAAAATGGTGGAGTATTAATTCTTAAAAATCATGTTATAACTCGTGGTGAGGATGTTTCATCACCTGATATATATGTTGATGGTAGTAGAATTGGGGAAGTTGGTAGTGCAGTTTTAAGAGATAGAAAAATTATGGCTAACGATGGTATTCTTGTTATTATTGTTAATATGGATATGAAAAAAAGAGAACTTTTAATTAAACCAAATATTACAACTAGAGGATTTATTTTGATAAATGAAAACGAAGAACTAATCCATACTATAGAAGATTTTGCTGAAAAGATTGTTTTAGAACAACTTAAAGATAAACGTGCAACTTTTGCATCTATTAAAAGTGAAATAACTGCTCAGATGACTCCATTTATTAGCAAATTAACAGATAGAAGGCCTATAGTTTTACCAGTAATTTTAGATATTAAAAGATAAGAAAAAGTCGATTTTAATTAAGTCGACTTTTTAGTTTGGAACAAATTCACTTGATACAAATATATAATTTCCATTTTCGTTTGTAAAAGTTAATTTATAAAGACTACCTTTAGCATATGTCTCATCGTCTATGTTGTAATCTATTACTTTAGATTTTTCTGTTTCTAATGGACTAGTTTTGTTAAAGTCTTTATAGTAGATTGCTGGGAAGGATTCATTTTTTTCTGTGAAAAGTACTCTGGCATATATTTCAATGTTATCTCCTTTTTTGTAGGCTTTTACTATTTTTGCTTTATTTGGAATGGTACAAGTATTTTTACATTTTCCTTCGTTTACCTTATAAGTTTCGTTTTCTTCGTCATATGTGTAAGTTGGACAAATATCTATGTCTTCATTTTCATATTCGTAGTCTTGTCCAAATATTTCTTTTATTTGAGCGTTTAATTGTTTTTTGGTAAAAATTGTACCTTTTCTATCAATTGCAATACCATTTTCATATAAAGTATTTAGAGATATGGATGTTGCTAGTTCGTTGGGAATATCTGAATTAGTTACTTTTTCTTCTTGAAAGTAATTCCATATTCCACAATATTCTCCTACTCCTGTTGTTAGAGTATTAAATAAATGAGTTACATCATTACTTACTACTTCTAAAACTTCTATTTGTTCTTCTTCTATGGTTTTTTCTTTTTGTTTTTCTACTACTTTAGTTTTACTTGCAGACTTTTCTTTTGGTTTTACTTCTAACAGTCCTTTTTCATAGCAAATATAAACACTTAATATTGCAATTATTATAAGTAAGAAAAATATTATTAGTCCATGTCCACGTTTTTCTATTACTCTTTCTTTTACTACTTTTACTTCTGCATCTTTTTCTTTTTTTATCTCTTCACTTTTCTTTGCCATAACCAAACCTCCATTTCTTGTAATTTATTATATCATAATTTTTGAAAAATCTTAATTACATCCTATTTTTAGATAAAAAATTAAAATTAGTTTATTATGTATTTATAGTCTAAAAGACTCTTGTTATGGTTTTCAGGACTTACTGGTGGCATTTTTGGTGGCAAAAAATTATATAAATTTTAAAATTTTATAAATTTTCTTTTTTTTGAATTTTTATATAAAAATACAAATTATCTTATTTTATATAGTAAAAACATTTGTCTAATGAATTTGTTTGTGCTATAATAAATTTGTAATTTGATTTAGGGGATTAGTTAAATGGTATAATAATGGTCTCCAAAACCACTGTTGGGAGTTCGATTCTCTCATCCCCTGCCATATTGAAATTAAAAGTAGCTCATTGCTGCTTTTTTATGTGAGTGCTAATTCTGTATTTAAATCAACATCAAATATAGCAATATATAAATATATACATCCACTTATTAAGATTAAAGAGTTTGCAATAAAATTAAGGTTATTAAACATATCTTTTGAATTGTTATTTTTAGTTTTTATATTTTTAATGCTATCTTCAAAAAAATATAAATATATTATGAGTGCTGTGGAAAAAATAAAAATATTTAGTTTTCTATAGTTTTCTTTTGCTTTTAGATTGTTGTTGAGATAATACTCTTTTTCATATTTGTTACTGTATATGCTTAATAAGATTAAAATTATATAAATAATCCAGATAAAATTTTCAATGTATAATTTTTTTAATATATCTCTTTTGTCTTGCATATAAAAATATATTCAATAATTATTAGTAATATAATTAATTAGGTGATAGTATGTCTCTTCCTAATGTTTCTGCAAAAACTTTTTCTATTAGTGCAGTTATTGTTGGCTATTTATTAATTGATGATTTAACCGCAAATGAACAAAATGCTCTTGGAAACTGGTTAATGTTAGTTGCACAAGTTTTATGTACTAATGCTTTTTATAGACAAGTTCAGCAGGAAAGAATGGAAGGGTATGATAATAATTCTAATGTTTATGGAGAAAATGGTATTGAAATGTTAGAGAAGATGATTAGAGCCTTACAAAAAGAAGTAGATGACTTGAAAAAGAATACAAAATAAAAAAAGTTTAGAAAAATCTAGACTTTATTTTATTATTATAGTTTGACCTATTGTTAGTAGATTACTATTTAGATTGTTTAATCTTTTCAACTCATTTACTGTTGTATTAAACTTCTTAGCTATAGAATATAAGCTATCTCCACTAACTACAGTATATGTGTTATCAGTATTAATTGGTATCAACAATTTATCTCCTACTTGTATTGTTGTATTAAGTAAATTATTTGCTTTTATTAAATCATTTAAATTCACTTTAAATTTCTTAGCTATTGAGTATAGACTATCTCCTTTTTGTACTGTGTAATAATTTAGATAATTTTCATTATCTAGAGTTTCTTTTACTTTTAAAATTTGTCCTATACTTAAAGTATTAGAAGTTAAATTATTAATCTTTTTAAGCTCATCTACTGTTGTGTTTAATTTTTGGGCAATTGAATATAGAGTATCTCCCTTTTGAACTGTATAAGTATCTCTATTTGCTTGATTATCTTCATCTGATATTTTTAAAGTTTGTCCTTCTGTTATGACATCACTATTTAAGTTATTTAAGGCTTTTATTTTATCAACTGTTGTATCAAATTTTCTTGCAATAGAATACAATGTATCTCCTTTTTGTACTGTATAGGTTTCATTAGAAGAGTTATCATTTTGTTTTGGAGGAGTATATGTATATCCAGAATATTCAGCAAGTGCTTTAACTGCACCTTCTACATAATCTAAAAGATTATTTTTTAATTTATTACTATCTTTTGTATTATCTATAAATCCATATTCTACTAAGACAGGCTCTATATTACCTGTTAATCTGTGGATAAAATAATAATCTTTACTTGGATCTTCTGGTAACCTTCTTTGATATGTTTTTCTTTTTAATTGTCCTGCTTCTCCTATGTTATTTAAAATTGAGTCTGCTAGAGTAGAATCATTTCTCAAGGCATATACTACTTCTGCACCTTCACCACCTGGAAAGTTCATTTAACATTAATATATTTATTCCCAAAATTTATTTGTAATATCTTCATATCTATTATTTATTTTTTTGTATAGTTTTTGATTAGTATTCCTATTAGTTAATGGTCCTTTATTTTCTTGGTATGAACCAATTTTTATATAATCAAAACTCTTCATCCAATCTTCAATATCACAATCTCTTCCACAATATAATGCTATTTTTTTGTTTTCTTGATGAACAATATTACAATAATATTTAAACTCTATTTTTTCATCAGATTTATTATTACCTTCTCCCATAAAGCAAACTATATCAAAATAGTTATAAAAAGTATTAAATAGTTCATTAAAATTTTCTCTTAATGGGTATCCATATTTTTCATGTAAATATGGTGTATGACAATTTTTACAATTGTTTTTACATTCCGAAATATATATTACCAAACTTTTTTTATTAGGGATTTCTAATTCTGAAATACCTGCAGAAGCATATAAAAGCATATTATCACCCATTAATATTATACATCATTTTTTTTAGTTTTGCCCTTTCTACCATATGGATTACGAACTAAATTTCTATTCTTATATTTAAATGAAACAACTGGTACAATATCATATTTAAAATATATAGTAACGTTTCTATCTTTATCTATAACTATTCTATCTACTAATGTATCAATTAATCCTTTTTTTGGTTTATTTAAATCCAATAATTTTTTTATTTTTTTATTATAATTAGGTAATATATTATCTTTGTTCTTAAATTTATATTTTTTTGATATTGTTTCATTCATAATATTATTAATTTCTTCTAATTTAATTTCCGATTCTTTTGAAAGTTCTTTATAAGTATTAGCAGAAATAACTCCATCACATCTATCATTATATAAAAGGTTAAGTTTATTTATTATTTTTTCTTTTTGAATTTCTAAATTTTTAATAATTTTATCATCATTATTTGTTTCGTTATGAATGACTTTAACAATTTCATTATTTAACTCTTTTAAATCTAATGCCTTCATCAATTTAAAAACTGATTTATTAATTTGTTCTAATATTTGTTCTTCTAAATAATTATATGGATAAAAATGTGAATAGCATCTTCCTCTTACTGGATCTCTTGAATATCTATTACAATTTACTGACCAATAATTAATTTTTTTCCTGTAAAGAACTGTTAATCTATTACCACATTCTTTACAATATAGTTTTCCTTCTAATAATCTTTTTTTTCTATTGGTTTTAATATTATAATTTCTTGTATTTCTTTTTCTTAAAGTATTAACATAATTAAAAGTATCTTTATCAACTAATGCTTCATGAGTATTTTCGACTACTATCCATAATTTTTCATCTAAAGTAATTTTCTTTTTTGATTTATAATTTACTTTTGTTTGCGTGTGTTGAACTAAATCTCCTGTATAAATTCTATTAGTTAATATTTTCTTTACAGTAGAAATATTCCAATTATCTCTATCTATTAGTCTTGAAGAATAATTAATTTTTTTATAACCACTTGGTGTTAGAATCTTTGCTTTATTTAATTTATTTGCTATTTCTGTAGGTCCAATACCATCAGCTCTCCATTTAAATATTTTTTTAACAATTGGAGCAGTTTCTGGATTAGGTATCAAATGCCCTTTGTCTTCTGGATCTCTCATATATCCATAGCACGGAAGACTACCTACAAATTTCCCATTTTTTCTTTTTTCATTTAATACATTTCTAATTTTTATAGAATTTTGTTTACTGTAGTAATCATTACAAGCAATTATAAAAGTTGATGAATCATTACTAGCTTGATTTTTAAAACTATCATATGATTCAAGTATAGAAATAAACCTTACGTTGTTCTCTGGGAAAAATGTTTCAATATAATACCCTGTCATAATATGATCTCTACCTAATCTTGACAAATCTTTTACTATGACACAATTTATTTTTTTATTTTTTATATCTTCAATCAGTCTCTTAAATCCTGGCCTTTCAAAATCAGTTCCAGAATATCCATCATCTATATATTCACTCACTAAATTAAATTTATTATTTTTAACATAATTTTTTAATAATTCTCTTTGATTAATAACACTTTCACTATCAGATTCATATTTTTTATCTTTATCTTCTTGAGATAATCTGATATAGATTCCAGTATTGAAATCTATTCCCAATTTATTATTCATTAATACCTCCTTCTTTACTTAATTGGGTATTAAGACAATTAGATAATAGCATCATAATTAAGTAAATGCAAATCATCAGTTTGCTTCTCCTTTTTCTTCTTTTGTTATCTCCTCGATAAGATATTTTAAAATAAGATCTTTAAATGAAATATTATTCAAATAGGTATCCTCCATTATCAAACCACCTATTTAAATTTATGTTTATATTTTTTATTATTGATATTTTTTCGTTCATGTATCAAACTCCTTTTTCATTTATAATATAATTAGAATTATTTTTATATTATTATAGAATTTTATATCTATTGAATAAGAAAAATACATCCATTTAATTAGTTTTTATAATCTGAACTTATTGATGTACTTATTTCATTAACTATAAATATTTTTCTTATGAATTTATGTTTAAACTCCATTTTAATATAATTATTATCAGATAGTTTTTTTAATAATCTAGTTATAGCCCTCGTACCTAAATTTAATTTATCAGCTAAATAACTATTGTTAGCACAACAATATCCTTCTTGATAAGTTAATAACACTAATAAACCATATAGTAATTTAGCACTAGAACTTACATTAGTATCTGATAATAACACTATTGGTATTTTTATATAATCATCATAATTCACAAAACCACCTCCTAATCATAATCATTGTCTCCTCTAAAATAGCAAAAAAAAGAAGACCTAAGTCCTCCCATGAATATTGCTATTTTACTATATTATATACCTTTGATATAACAAAACAATAAGCTAAAAAGTAAATATAATTATACACAAATTTTAAACTAAATTGTATTTTTTCAGTAGTCATATAGTAAACTAAATCGTACGCGAAAAGTACACTAAATTGCATTTGAATAGTACAGTAGATTATTAATATGATGTACTAAAACAGATATAAATTTACCACTGATTTATCATATCTTAACACTTGGTTTATTATAGTCAATGACTAAATTTTGCTTTTTTATTTTGTTATTTTTCGTTTTTATTAATATTTTTATCTATTTTTTATCTAAAAATTACTCTTGAATGACAAAATCGAATTTTTATAACTTCAACATTTAGTAAAAATAAAGTTTCATGTTATAATGTCTATAGAGGTGTATAATTATGAGTAAAACTTTTCAACCAAAGAAAAAGATTAAAAATCAACAATATGATTCTTATTGGAAACTTACTGTTGAATATACTGATATATATGATCGAAGATTTAACAATACATTAAAAGCTATAATAACATTTATAGACAAGAAAGATTTAACAAATAGTGAATATAAAAAAGAATACTATAAGGAACTCCAAGAACAAATTTATAAGATATTTCCAAAGAGCGATTATGCTTCTATCAGAAAATCAATTAATCAATTTATAAAATTAGGTTTCGTTCAACCATACCTTCAAGGCTATCATAATTTAACAAAAAAATTTTTAAATACTACTGATACAGATGAAAAGAAAAGTATTTTTTCAACGATATTTTATGAAAATTCAAGTTTTAATTCATCTACAACTACTGACTCAACAAATATAAAAGAAACAAATTTTTTACTTAAGACTTTAGCTTATCATCCTGACAAAAAATTATCTAAAGAAGATATTATTGCATTAATGGTTACGCCTGGCATCTCTGAGATATCTAAAGGTTATTTAACCAAAGATGAGTTAGAAGAACAATATAATTATTCAAAAATCATAAACTTTGAAGAAAATAAATATAATCAAATCAGTTACTTATTTACTTTCCTAAATCTTATGCCTAATATTAAGGCTGATAAAAACACAGGTATATCTTTTATAGACCCAAGTGAAGTAGTAATTGATTCAAAAAGAGATCCAATTTTATATGGTATTTATAAAAATGACTTAAATAATGAATCAATTAAATTATTTGGTAAAAAAGTATGTTATATTCAAAAATTTCCATATAAAGGATTAGTACATTCGCATATAAAAGATTCTAGTGTATGTCTAGCAGAAGGTAATATTGATGAAGCTTATGACTATAACAATGGACTATTATTGTCTAGACAAGTAGATGAATACTTTGATAAGTATGATATATCTTTTGATGATAAAGGGAATGTATTAGTAAACGATTACGAAATTCATGACAGTGATATTTTAGATTGGATAAGTAGTTTTAAATTAGATGAAAAACTCCTTAATCCTGATAGATTAAAATATTTGGAATGGCATAGAAATAAATTTAAAGAAAAAGCATTAAAAAGTAAATCTGATGTAGAGAAGCTTTATAAAGAAGAATTTGAAAGAAAAACAAGTGACCAAGATTAATGATTACTTGTTTTCTTTTACTTGTAAGATTATTAAAACTTCAATAGTCTCATTTTTATTTTCTTTATTTGTAACTTTATACTGATGTTTTTTTTCTTTAATTTCTACCTTACCATATTTACTTAACATACTACTTATTTCATCAATAGATGGTTTGGTTTTATTATTTTCACTAATAACTATATATTTTGTCTTATATAAACATTTAATTATTAATTTCTCTAAATTTTCTAAAAATTTATTATTTTCAGAAAAATTAATATAATTTATTTTTCTTTTAAAAATACTGTCATATAATCCATAAAAATCACCATACTTATTCATAGTGGCCGGATATGGTGGATCCATATAAATAATATCTACATTTTCATCTAGTTTTTCAATCATCTTAAATGCATCTCTATTAAATGCTTGATTTTCTTTACCATTATTAAAAACTGCATTATTATAATTAGATAAATTATCATTAATATGATCTATAAATGGTAAGTTGTGATATGCTCTTCTTCTTTTATATTTTTCATAACTATAATCCTCGTCTCTTAATTTTACGATTTGATTCCATGGTACATTCATCCTTGAATAAGGAATTTTTCTAATCATAGCTCTTCGAATTAATGATAAAAATAAATATTTTTTATAATCTTGCAATTTTTCAGACTTGCATACCAAGTTAGCTAATTCCTCTACTTCATAAGGAAAGTATAATCTGTTTTCTAAAAATTTTATTTCTTTATATTTATTTAAAGTTTCTTTTTTAGATACTTCGATTTCAAAATCTTTACTTTCTAAAAATACATTGTTGTTTTCTATGATTGATTTTGCCAAAACATAATTAGAATATAAAGCATCATTAGAAAACACTTTATAACCTTTTTCTTTTAAGGCATAAGATACTGAACATCCACCACAAAAAAGATCTAAAACTGTACCTTTTTTGTATGGAAAGTTATTTACTATCCAATCAGTTAATTTGTTTTTATTACCAATATAATTAATTTTTGGATATTTGCTCATTATCTAACACCTCTTTTACTTGTAAAGCAATTTTATTTGCCAATAATACTGGAACAGCATTCCCAATTTGTTGTTGAACTTTACCGGCATTTCCTAAAAAAACGAAAGTATCTGGAAATGTTTGCAATCTAGCTAATTCTCTACATGTTAATGCTCGATTTTGATTATAGTGAAATACCTTTCTCATATCTCCAGTAACGCAAAATGATGGTTTTTTACTGTTATATCTTATATATTTTCTACTATCTCCAGATTTAGGTCTTAAATTTTCAGGTATATCATTCCTATTACCACCATCTTTTACATAACCCATTTTT
Source organism: uncultured Bacilli bacterium (assembly GCA_947623665.1). Classification (GTDB taxonomy): domain Bacteria; phylum Bacillota_I; class Bacilli_A; order RF39; family UBA660; genus CANRDQ01. Next base: position 5,510 of record CANQHJ010000016.1, on the reverse strand, counting down.
TCTAGCATTTGTGATGAATGTCTCATTGCAATGTGATTAGGAATATTACTAATATCCCCACTATTTAATTTTGGCAAATCTCCTATTGCTTTCTCAACAGTCATAATTTTTTTTGATTCTTTTGGATATTGAAAATTATTATTACCAAGAGTTCCTACTATAAAAATTCTTCTTCTTTCTTGTGGAACTTCATAATTTACAGCATTAAGTACCTTATACTTTGTATCATATCCTATCTCTTTAAATGAAGAAATAATTTCTTTTATAGTTTTTCCTTTATTATGTCTTTCCATTGCTGCTACATTCTCTAAAACAAACATTTTAGGTTTGATTATCTTTACAAATCTAACAAATTCTTTAAACAATTTATTTCTATCATCATCAATAAAATTTCTGCCTATATTACCAGCAATAGAAAAGCCTTGACAAGGTGGACCACCTATTATAACATCTACCTTTTCATTTTTAATTATATCATAGATTTGTTTTTCAGTTACATTTTTTATATCGTCAACTATCAAATTATGTTCAGGAAAGTTTTTCCTATAGGTCTCAGCAAAATCCTTGTTAAATTCAACCGCTAATAAATTTTTAAAACCAGCATTATTAAATCCCAAAGACATTCCACCCGCTCCAGAAAATAAATCTATATATGTATATCTTCTCATAATTGACCCTCCTGATTAATCTGGTTTAACAAATCTTTCCAGATTGCATTATCATTCATTTTTATTACATATCTAATACATTGGCGCAAATCATCATTATCCATTATATATTCAGCAATATCATAAGAAACTTTTCCCTTACTCTCATCGACTGCCAAATCAAATAATTGATAAATATCTTGTTCTCCTAATTTTAATTCTTTTGCTAATTTACTTAGAACCTCAAATGATGGTATTCTTCTGTTCTTTTCAATGTCATTTAAATATGGAGGAGTAATTTTACAAGCTAAGGCTAGTTGTCTTGATGACATTTTTATTTGTTTTCGTTTTTTTATTATAAAAATACCTAAATTCATTTTTGCCATAACTGCCTCCATAATATTAGCTTATTAGCTTACTTGTTAATATTATTATACACTAAAAGTATAACTTAAATCAATACATAAATACAATTTTTAATTTAAGGTCGCAAAAAAACGAGTGCTTTTTATCACTCATTAATTTTATAACTCTCTTGTACAATTAGGCTTATAATTAAAATCATTAAATCCATAAACTTTTTGACAGTCATTGCAAGTAATTCCAATCTGTCCCATCTATTCTAAATCCATTACCTTTTATTACCAATATATCTTTAGAATGACATTTTGGGTAAATAACTTCATCTTGACTATAAGCATCTCTTACTATTTCATAACCATTTTTATTATATTTAGGATAGAATTCATCTTTGTTAAATAATTTAATTCTTCCAAACATAAATTCTAATTTATCAATCTGTTTTTCTGTATAAAAATGACAACAATACCATTTATCATAATCAATATTTTCTTCTATTTTATCTAAAAATATTTCCATGGATTTATCCACTTTAGATTGATCTAACCCTTTCATAAATACTTCAATTGGTTCATATTTTAAAGGACAAGTGTGAGATAAGATAATATCTATATGTTTACCACTATATTTAGTTAATATTTGTTCTTTTTCGGATTTACCTAACTGTTCATCTTTAAATCATCTATAACTATATGCTAATCTATATTCTTTATCTACTGAATAAGTTTTACCTATAACAAGTACAGATTTACCATCTATTTTATATAGTTTACCATTTTTAGCAAATATTAGATTTGGATATTGTTCTTCAATAAATACTTTTTAAAGTTATTATCTTCTTCATTTAAACAATAATTAATACCAGCACCTCCTAATATAATTACCATATTATCATTATTCTTTTCTATACTATGTAATCCGTAAAAATCTCTATGTGTATCTCCTGTTATATAAATTATAAAATTACCATCAATATTATTAATTTATTTAAATTTCAAAATGTTCCTTAATATCTTTAATTTCTTTTGCTATATCATCTAATGTTAAATTTAATACATAATAAAATGGCATTATTTGACTTTGTTGATGTATATGTTGATTCAACATAACTTTTTTGCTCATTAAATATTTTCTTGTAACTTTAGAAGAACCAGTCCATCTATTGTTGCTAAACATATATTTTATTTTATTCCCAAATTGTTTTCCATAAAGTGATGAATCATTATTAGAATTAACATAAAATTGTTTTTCAATCCATATACGTAATGCTGCAGTATATATAATTTTATCAGCAGTGTTTTCTAAATAAGATTTATTTTGAAAAGTATTGTCATCGAAATTATCAATTAAATCTACTAAATAATCATTTGTATAATAAATATTATCAATGTTTTTTTGAAAAGGTTCATCGTAATGAAATATTAGATGATTTTCATATTCATCAGCAATTTCATCATTCCAAGTTTCTTTTTTTGTAAGAAGATTTATATAATCCAGATGATTATAACCTTGAGTTATATGTTTTTTCAACTCATCAACACTTAATATATTGGTACTTGATGAAAATGTTATCTTATTTAAATATAAAGTATCTTTTCTCTTTTCTAAAACCTCATATTCAAAAAGCGAATTATATTGAGTATTTGCAATATTTATAGTGTCAACATTATGTGTAAAAATTAATATATTTTTATTGGCATTCTTTACAGTTACAATCTCATAAATAATTCTATATTGATTTGGTATGTCATAACTACTTAATGGATCATCTATTACTAAGTATTCTTTATCACTAGAAATGAATTCTAATATGCATATTATAAATGTCATTAAATTTATTTCTCCAGTGCTATACTCTTCAACTTTTCTAGGTAATTTAATGGAAATTTCTTTATTTTCATCGCTAAAATTGATATCTTCATCTTTAACATAAAATTGTAATTGAAATGTTGATTCCAAATCTTCTTTATGCTCTTTTAATGTTTTATAAAATTTTTCTTTTTCAGTTTCTAATTTTGTAATTTCAGCATTTAATCTTCTTAACTTTTCTTGTGATTCTAAAATGATTTTTAATTTTTCTTTATTTCCACCACAAATAAAATAATTTTCAAGATTTTCAATAGATATATTGTTTTCTTCAACTATTGACTTTATATTATTAATATCTTCTAATATTTTTTCTGGTTTCATTTCAGAATGTTTTTTTTGGTAATTGCTTACTATTTCTTCATCTAAACACTTTAATTCAGATAACTTTCTAGAAATAATCATTTTTATAGGTTCATCATTTTGTATTCCACATACTGGACATATAAATTCATCATCATCTAAATAGTTATCAATTTCATTAAGGATATGCTTCTTAAAATTATTTTTAATATCATCTATTTGTGTTTTGATTTCTTTAATATCAATAATTTTTTTTGCATTTTCTCCAAAGAAAGAACGATAGTTATCATCCATGTTAAATATAATCTCTAAATTTTCTCCTTTAAACTGTTCAATTGCTAGCTCAGAATTTTTTCGTAATTTTTCTAAATTTTTAGATATAGCCTCAGAATTACTTTTATTTGTAATACCAAATGCTTTTAAGTTTTCTTTTACATTTATAGAATCGAGCAATTGTTGTTTTTCTTTGCTTTTAGCATCCAATTCCACTATACTTGATCCAATTATAATTGTATTTTTTCTAGCAATAACCGACTTTTCAACATCAGCATAGTCAATAAAAGAATAATCTGGAAATCTATTTTTAATATTCTTATAAAGTGATGTTTTCCCTGTACCATTTGGTCCAAGAATTATTTTAACTTTATCTCCTATTGAAATATTAAAATTAGCATCAAAATTTAAATAATTTATTTCTTTAAAATTATTTGAATTAAACATTTCTAAACCTCCTACTTCAAAAAAAGACAGTATTAACCATATAAAGATTAATACCGCTCATCTCATTATTAGTATACCATAATTTGACAATTTTTTCAGTATTTTCAAGGTGTTTTGTTAAATTTGTCCTAATTTCAATCCCTAAGTAACGTTCAACCGCATAAATGCAGCTTCAAATATCTTTTGTTGTTCCTTTTTAGAATAATTAACCATATCATGTAATGTCTTATAAATTGAAGTAATATTTATAAATTGTAGCATTTGAATATTTATAATTTAAATAGATTAAATCTGCTAATAGTCTAGCATCGTTATCTATTCTTAATTTATTTTCATTTCTCATTATATTCATTTTCCAATTTATTGCATGTTATCTCGCTTGCAATAAATTGTCAAATAATAAAACTTAAAAATTTAATATATATTATTTTAATTTATTATATTTCATTTTTTGAATTTTTAATTCTTCTTCTAAAAAATACACATATTTAAATAATCTTCTTCACTACTCTCTTTTTTTATTTTACTATCGTAATCTTTTTTCGTTTCACACAAATTTTATCAATATTGAATGAAATTATTATAATATCATCGTCATTCCAACCCGAATCATCAAAAAAACTTGTATTGATACCTTGGAATGATATTTCCATTCCATATTTCCGTATCATATACTACTAATGAATCAAAAATTAATTTTATGTCCTTATCGAAAATTATAAAAATAGGTACTGAATTAACCCCATTATAACCAAATAATTGTGCAAAAATGTTGGTAAAGTTAATCAATTGCAGCCGCATAAATTTTATCCATAATTTGACTTATTGTATTATATTTTCGAACTTTTTTTATTGATGAAGGCATTACCAAAGTAATGTATAGCAAAAGATATATAATGAGGACATAATATTAAATTCTTTATCAAAAAATTTACAATATTTATAAATTTTTCTTTATCAGATAAATTACAATCAAATTTTTTTATTAAGAATGCCTTTAATAGATCTGCATATGCAATCATCAACTTTATCCCATGGAGCTTATTTGTTCTCATAACATTTATCTTACTATTTTCAATAATCGGATATGCCTTATCATCAATAATTATATTATCACAAAAATTTTTATTCAGAATTTTATTCAAATAATATATGCTATATTTATATTTTTCAATATTTAATTTACCTTGAAGTTTATCCCTAGAAGATTCTTCACACCCATATTGATATATGAATGAATCCTGTTTTTTTAAGTATCTTATTATATTTAAAAATTCTCTATATATATTGCTTTGTTTTTATTTTTAAATTTGATGCTATCTTCTATATAGTTTCTGCAATAAATGACAAAATTAGTATCTAGTACATAAAAATAGCTTCTATTTGGATTTTGTCTAATAAGTTCTTCAACATTATCAATTTTGCCATTTACCCAACTAATACAAAAAGCACTCAAAAAAACCACCTCTTTCATCAAATAATAGTTACCCGTATTATAATATTAGTAAAATAAAAAATAGCATTTATTCACAAATAAAGAGTGTATTATAAATAGTGTTGGTGAAAATATCACTACACTATTTTTTAATTCAAAAAAAGACATAAGTTTGATAC